>JBCCHV010000029.1 GCA_039028635.1 Acidobacteriota bacterium | reverse complement strand
GCGCGCGCCTGAGGGGGGCGCCTTTTAGCCCCCCTGAAATAGACAGCAGGCGCTGAATAAGCCGCCATGCGGCTTTTTCAGCAGCCTGCTAGCGAGCTAGACCCAGACGCCGGCCTCCGCCCGCATGCGGCGCAGGCGCCAACGAGCGCCGGCGCCGAAGATCGGTTCTGGTGGGATCCACGCCGGGCCCGGCAGCGCCTCCATCGCCTCCAGGGCGGGGCTGCGGTGACCGATCGCCCGTTCGGCGAGGAGCTGCCCGGCCACCGTGCCGAGGGCGATGCCGGCGGCATTGAAGCCGCCGGTGGCCCACAAGCGATCGCCGAGGCAGCCGAAGAAGTGACGGCCGTTGCGGGTCATCCCCATGACTCCGCCCCAGGTATGGTCGAAGGGCACTTCGCCGAGAGTCGGAAAGCGATCGATGAGGGCCTGTCGGTGGTGCCTTGCGGCGGCCACCCGCCAGGCCGGCGACGAGCTGGTGCTGCGCGAGAAGAGCACCGAGTTGCGCACCAGTAAGCGACCATCGGCGGTGCGCCGCACGGTCGAGCCGAGGGGGTCCTGGGCGAGCAGTCCCCAGGGCCGCCGACCGCCGCAGGCGTCGAGCTCCTGTTGCCTCAGGGGGCGCGTCATGGAACCGAAGGTCCAGATCGGGAAGAGGCGATCGCGCAGCACCCCGAAGGTCGGCAGGAGGGCGTTGACGGCGAGGAAGACCTGCGGCGCCGAGACCTCGCCGCCGCGAGTGCGCAGTCGCCAGAGGCCATCGTGGTGCAGGCGGTAGACGGGGGTGTTCTCGTAGAGCTCGACGGTCCCCGGCAGGGCTCGCGCCAGGCCGCGGGCGAGGACCGCCGGCTGCACGAGCACACTGCCCGGCAGGCGCACCGCGGCGCGGTAGTAGGCAGATCCGGTGAGGTTTTGGAGCTGCCGCTGGCCGAGGCTCTCGTAGGGCTCGCCGCGGCTTTCGAGCCAGCTCTCGAGATGCTCCAGGGACTCCCGGCCGGCGTCGGTGGCGGCACCGTGCAGCCAGCCGGTCTCGTCCCAGCCGCAGTCGAGGCGGTGCCTGAGCACCTGTCGGCGCAGGTTTGCGATGCCCTGCCGCGACAGGGCGATGAAGCGGCCGGCGTCGTCCGGAGCGAGATGCGAAACGAAGCTGGCGAGATCGACCACGAAGCCGGAGCTGCGTCCCGAGGCCCCGAAGCCGGCGCTCTGCGCATCGAGCACCAGCACTCGCCAGCTCGGCTGCAGCTCGGCGAGGCGGCGGGCGATAGCGAGGCCGGTGAAGCCGGCACCGATGACCACCGCGTCGGCCGCCTCGTCGGCTCGTAGCCGATGGCCCTCGGCGGGATCCAGGTCGGCGAACCAACCGCAGGTCGAGTCGTCGCGGGGGAGACTTCGGGCGCGCATAGTAATTATCTTATTGGAATATGGTGATTGATTAGGCGGAGAGACTCGCCGGTCCGTTCCGGGCCTCCCCTCGGCGCGCCCTACTCGGCCCAGCGTCGGGCGAGGTGGAGGATGGTCTCGGCCGCCTTTGCCAGGCTCGAGGACGCGATCCACTCGCGGCGCGAGTGGAAGAGCAGGCCGCCGGCGAAGATGTTCGGCGTCGGATGCCCCTGGGCGGTCAGCAAGCTGCCGTCGGTACCGCCGCGGATCGCCTTGCGCCGGACCTCGAGGCCGGTGTCGCCAATGGCGCCCTCGGCGCGCTCGACGATGAGGCGATGGCGGCTGAGGACATCGCGCATGTTCTGGTACTGGTGGGTGACCTCGACATGGATGCCGAGGCCCGGGTAGCGAACCTCGAAGGAGCTCGCGAGCTGGCGCAGGTAGGCGATGCGACGCTCGTTCTCTTCGATCTCGAAGTCGCGCACCAGCAGGTGGACAGTGGCCTCTTCGTTGCCACCCTCGATGCGACCCAGGTGATAGAAGCCCTGGCGTTCGGCGGTGCGCTCGGGGGTTTCGTCGGCGGGCAGTTGCGAGACCAGGCGCGCGGCAACGGCGGCGGCGTTGATCATGCGGTCCTTGGCGTAGCCCGGATGGACGCCCACGCCGCGCACCGCGAGGGTCACGCGCCAGGCGTCGAAGCACTCGTCCTCGAGCTCCCCCGGGAAACTGCCATCCAGGGTGTAGCAGCTCGTCGGCAGGCGACTCAGGTCGATGCCTTCGATGCCGCGGCCGATCTCCTCATCGCTGGTGAAGCAGAGGCGGATCTCGCCATGGGGAAGCTGCGGAAAGCGCTGCAGGGCGGCGATGGCGGTCATGATCTCGGCGACCCCGGCCTTGTCGTCGGCCCCGAGCAGAGTGTCGCCGGCGGCGGTGATGATGGTGTCGCCGCGGAAGTGGGCGAGGTCCGGCGAGTCGGCAACCGTCAGCTCCAGATTGGAGTCCTTCGGAAAGCGGATCGGCGAGCCGTCCCACTGGCGATGGCAGATCGGCTCGACCCCTTCACCGGGCTGATCCGGCGAGGTGTCGACGTGGGCCAAGAGGCCGAAGCTCTGGCCGCCGGCGCCGTCCGAAGCCGGCAGGGTGGCGTAGACGAAGCCGGCCGCCGCCAGCTCGACGTCGACGAGGCCGATCTCCCGGAGCTCGTCGGCGAGGATCCGCAGCAGGTCCATCTGGACTCGGGTCGAGGGGACCGCGAGGGAGCGCGGATCGGAGGTGGTGTGAACCTGCACGTAGCGCAGGAAGCGTGCTTCGACGTCGCGGGCGAGAAACTGCCGAATCTGCGGCGAGATCATGGCGTCTCACCGCGGTTGGGCGTGCCGGTGAAGAGGGTGAGCTTGCAGACCTCGCGGAAACCCAGTCGGCGATAGACGCCCACCGCCATCAAGGTCGATTGCAGGATGGCGGTGCGATAGCCGAGGTCGGCGGCGACGGCGAGGGCGCGCCGGGAGATCTCCGCGGCGATGCCGCGATTGCGCGCTTCCGGAATGGTCGCCACGTTGTAGAGGCCGGCGACGCCGGCACCTTCGAGCAGCGAGGCGGTGGCCACCGGTCGGCCGTCGGCGCGGGCTACGAAGTGGTGCCAGGGGGGCTCCGTGCCGATGGCGCAGAAGAGGTCGAGGAAGGGCGCCGTGGCGAAATCGGGAAAACCGAAACCGACGGCGCCGACGTCGCTCCAGGCGGCGAGATCGGCATCGTTCTCGACCCGCCGGACCTCGAGGTCCGGAACCTCGGGAACGCTCGGTAGATCGGCCAGGTCGAGGGCCATGCCGGGTAGGTCATCGCCTTGCTCGAGGCCGCGGGCACGCAGGCGATCGGCGAGGTCGAGGGGCCGCGTGGTCGGTCCGATCCACCACATCAGGGGAGCCGATGAACGGGCCAGGATGCGGTCGAGGATCTGGTCCTCGCGACCTTCCGGGAGGCGCGCCCGGGAGATGTTGTTGAACAGCGGAAAGGGGACGTCACAGACCGTTTGCAGGATTTCGGGATCGTCATGGACCTCGATGCCCGACCAGCGATTCCACTGCTTGACGAACTCGGCCATGTTGGCTTCGACGGCGGCGCGGGCGCCCTCTTCGGACGAGGAGAAGGTCATCGTCTGGGTTGGAGCCTCAGCGCGTGGTGAGGGAGCCGCCCTCGAGCGCTTCCTTGCGGGTGGTCATGGTGCCGGTGGTGCCGCGAATCCCGGAGCCGCGGCGCGACCGCAGGTCGTTGACGGCGCGACCGTCGCCGCCATCGTCGGGTGTCGGAACCTCGAGGACGGGGCCGAAATCGACCTTCGGGAAGGGCGCCGGGCCGAAGCGGGCCGGCTTGCCGCGGGCCTTGGCCTGCAGCGCCTTGAGCACCATGTGGGGGTGAATCGGTACCTGGTCGACGCGCACGCCGACGGCATCGAAGATGGCGTTGGCGACCGCCGGCATCACCGGCAGCAGCGGTCCCTGGCCAACCTCCTTGGCGCCGAACGGGCCTTCCGGCTCGGGATCTTCGATCAAGTAGCTGGTCACCGGCGGCATGTCGAGGAAGGTCGGGCTCTTGTACTCGAGCAGTGAAGGCATCTTGTGGACCAGCGCCGAGGAGCGTTTCTTCGGCAGCCGCCGGAAGGCCTGTTCCTCCATCATCACCTCGCCCAAACCCATGTAGACCCCGCCCTCGATCTGTCCCATCACCAACGCCGGATTGAGGCTCCGGCCGATGTCGTGGGCCATCCAGACGTGGAGCGGCCGCCAGATGCCCGTCGCCGGATCCACCTCGACCTCAATCACCGCCGCCGAGTAGGAGTAGGCCGGCGAGGGGCCGACGCCGGCGCCGCGATACTTGCCAGGAGAGCGCGGCGGGATGTAGGAGCCGGTGGTGGCGAGGGTGCCGAGGCTGGCCTCGGCGGCGATCACCGCCTCCTCCCAGGGCACGCCGTGCTCCTCGTCGGCGGCGTCGAAGACCCGTCGGCCGGAGAAGATCAACCGCTCCGCCGGCACCGCGAGGCGCTCGGCGACGGCACCGGCGATCATCTCGCGGGCTTTCTCGGCGGCCTCGACGGCGGCGTTGCCCATCATCAGGGTGACCCGCGAGGAGTAGCTTCCCAGGTCGACCGGCGTCAGGTCCGTATCGGCGACGCACAGGCGGATGTCGGCGAGCTCGATGCCCAGCACCTCGGCCACCAACACCGCCAGCACGCTGTCCGAGCCCTGACCGATCTCGGCCTCGCCGCAGAAGACGGCGACATTGCCGGAGCGGTCGAGCTTGATCATCACGCCGGATTGGGGCATGTGGTTCCAGTAGATCGGCAGGCCGGCGCCGCACATGTAGGAGCCGCAGGCCAAGCCCAGGCCGCGGCCCTCCGGCAGCCGTCCATGGCGCTCGCGCCAGCCGCTGCCGGCGACCACCGCCTCGATGCAGCGGCCGAGGCCGATGGTGCCGACCTTCAGCCAGTTGGCGGTCACCCGGTCCGGGGGCGCCAGGTTGCGCAGCCGGAGATCCGCCGGGTCGATGCCGAGCTGGTGGGCGGCGCGATCGAGGTGCACCTCGAAGGCGAAGCGCGGCTGGGGCGTGCCGTGACCCCGCTTGGGGCCGCAGGGCGGCTTGTTGGTGAACGCCCGCAGGCCCTCGAAGTGATAGCGCGGCAGCTTGTAGGTGACGGTTTGGAGTGCCCCAGTTTAGTAGGTCGAGGCGACGCCATAGGAGCCGTAGGCGCCACCATCGAGGGCGGTGCGTAGGTGCTGGGCGGTGATCGCGCCGTCTTTGCTGAATCCGGTGCGGACGTTCATGCGCACCGGGTGCCGTCCGCGATGGCAGTAGAAGACCTCCTCGCGGGTCAGGGTGACCTTGACCGGTCGGCCCAGCACCAGGGCCATCTTGGCGGCGGCGATCTCGTGGTTGAAGGGGTCGCTCTTGCCGCCGAAGCCGCCGCCGTTGGGGCACGCCACCACCCGTACCCGGGCCGCCGGCAGCTCCAGCACCTTGGCGAGGGAACGGTGCAGGTAGTGGGGTGTCTGGGTGGAGGAGTAGACGGTCAGGCGATCGTCGTCCTCGGGTACCGCCACGGTGGCGTGCTGCTCCATCGGCAGATGGGTGTTGCCCTCGTAGAAGTAGTCGTCCTCGAGAATCAGGTCGGCGTCGGAGAAGCCGCCGTCGACGTCGCCGAAGCGCATCGAGACCTTCTTGTGCAGATTGCCTTCGTCGCCGTAGTCGTGAATGCGCGGCTCGGGGGTCGAGAGGGCCTCGTCGATGCTGGCGATGGTGGTCAGGGACTCGTAGTCGACGCGCACCGCGAAGGCCGCCTCCCAGGCGGCATCCTCGCTGGTCGCCGCCACCGCCACCACCGGATCACCGACGAAGCGCACCTTGTCCGGACAGAGGGCGTGCTCGTCCTGGGAGACCGGCAAGATGCCGAAGGTCTCCGGCATGTCGGCGCCGGTGAGGGCTCCGAGATAGCCATCGACGGCTTCCGCCGCCGACAGGTCGATGGCGGTGATGCGACCGTGGGGCACGGTGCTGCGCACCAGCCGCAGGTAGGCCATGCGGGGGAATTCGAGATCATCGGCGAAGCGCGTGCGGCCGGTGACCTTGGCCCGCCCGTCGACCCGCCGAAAGGGCTTGCCCACGAGGTCGAAGGCAGACTCCTCCTCGGGCTCGGCGTTGGGGTCTCGACGGATCGGATCGGCCATGCGGTGGGGGCTCCTTCGACGGGCTTCCGGCGGCGGGGCGATGAAGCGAAACAGGTTTTGCTTACAGAAATTTGGCACGGCCTTCGGAGGCTGTCAAGGAAGCCGCCGGTGAGCCCCCTGCGGTGAGCGACGCCGGCGACTGATGCCGGATGACGATCTCACCGCCGGCTGCCGCGAAGGCGATAGACTGCCGGCTATGAAATCGATTCGTTGCGCTCTCTTGTCCGGTCTGCTGGTCGTCGCCTTGGCTCCTGCTCTCGTTGCCCAGGAGTCCCTCACCCTGCCAGGTCCCGGCGGCAATGGCGGTCTCTACCTGCCGGATGTCCAGGCTTCGTACCCACAGGTCGACTGGCAGGCCTTGCAGCGGCTGGAGATTCCGGCAGGCCACTATCGCTTCATCCGCCTCGGCAATCTTCCCCAACGCAGCGCCGCCAATCCCCTCGTGATCACCAATCACGGTGGCCAGGTGCGCGTCGGAGGACTCGATTTCCACTACGTCTTCATCCTCGGCGGGGGCTCCCACTGGAAGCTCACCGGTCGCTTCGATCCGGTTGCCGGTACCGGCCATGGGGACTTTCGCGGCCACGCCGAGGGCGACTATGCCGGCAGCCGGGGTCGCTACGGATTCTTGATCGACGACGCCTTCGAAGACAGCAACTCGGGCCTCGCCGTTGGCGGTGGCGCTTCCGCCTTCGAGGTCGAGATGCTCGAGATCCGCCACGTCGGCTTTGCCGGCATGCTGATCAAGACCGACGACGCCGGCGATGCCGACATGCGGGACGTCCGCATCCACGACAACTACATCCACGACGTCGGCAGTGAAGGGGTCTACATCGGTAGCACCCAGGCGCCGCCGCAGCACAAGATCAGCGGTCTCGAGCTCTACAACAATCGCATCGTGCGCACCGGCACGGAGGCGCTGCAGATCGGCCAGATGGGGGGCGGCTCGAAGATCCACCACAACGTCTTCCTGTGGGGCTCCCTCGACTGGAAGAGTCCCTTTCAGAACTTTCAGGACAATCATTCCCAGCTCGGCTCCCGGGAGGGCGATGTCGAGGTGCACCACAATGTCTTCATCGGTGGCGCGAGCAAGTTCTTCATCCTGTTCAACCAGGATCGCGACGGCGACGACCACCAATCCGGTGATCGCTTCCGGATGCACCACAACTACTTTTCCCACAGTCGCCATTTCGGTGCCTACTTCCAGTCCGGTGCCGACGGCGTGACCCGCTTCGAGTTCCACGACAACCTTTTCCGCGGCTTCGACTTCCAGTACGACGAGGTCAACAGCGGCGTTCCCGACTACGATGCGGTCTTCCGCATCTTCAACACCGCCAATCCGATCGAGCTGCGCGACAATCGCTGGCACGGGGTCAGCACGCTGGTGCAGGCGGCCGGCTCGAATGTCGTCGAGACCGGCAACCTGCAGACTCCCATCGCCCCCTATGCCTTCATCGACAGCGGTTTTCCGGCGGACTTCGACTACCTGTTGCTCGAGGAGTGGACGGCGACCTCGAACATCACCAACCAGCCGGTGACCTACCAACCCGGTGACTGGGTGATGTTCGAAGGCGAGCTCTACGAGTGCGTCGCCGCCAGTCCCCACTCCGGACGTCGGCCGCCGGACTTCCCGGGCACCTGGGCGCTGCGCCCGCCGCCGCCGGACGATCTCCGCCACGCGGCCGGCGGGCCGCATGCCGGCATCGGCCTGCTGGACGGTCTCGAGCTGTTTGCCGATGGCTTCGAATCGGGCGACACGACGAGCTGGTCCGGGGCCGCCCCCTGAAACGATCTTCCCCGCTGGGACTCTCAACGAAGGATCGTAGGCTGCTCGAGATGGCAGGCCGCCTCGCTCAGACGAGCTCGACCTGCTGAGGGGTGCAGCCGGCGGACAAAGCCGCAGATGCCGTGACCTGGGCTTGGTTGCAGAGGTTGGGTCAGAAGACTGGGCTAGTCCGGCAGCGGCGCGCCGTAGATGGCGTCGTGGGGCATCTCCGGCTCTTCGCCGCGCAGGGTGGCGGCGGCGTGGTCGATCGCTTCGAGAATCTTGTGGTAGCCGGTGCAGCGACAGAGGTTGCCGGCGAGGGCTTCCTGCACGCTCTCGCGGGCTGGCTTCGAATCCGCCGCCAGCAGCGCCTTGGCGGTCATCAGGATGCCGGGAGTACAGTAACCGCACTGGGCCGCGCCGAAGTCGGCGAAGGCGGCCTGCAGAGGGTGCAGGTCGTTGCCCTCCTGCAGGCCTTCGACGGTCTCGATGGGACGACCTTCGAGGTCTGCCGCCAGCATCAGGCAGGAAAGCACCGGCCGGCCATCGACGAGCACCGTGCAGGTACCGCACTCGCCGAGCTCGCAACCGTGCTTGGTGCCGGTCAGGCCACACTCCTCGCGCAACACCTCGAGCAGCGTGTGGTGGGTCGGGAAAACCACCGCGTGGTCTTCGCCGTTGACCCTCAAGCGGGCCGTGACGAGCTCCTCCGGTTGGGGCATCGAGCCTTGCTGGGCCATGGAGGCAAGCCTATCAAGGCGCCTTTCGGCCGTCTGGCGGGGGAGAGTTCCCCGCCGGCCGCGAAGACGAGCTCCGCGGCCGGCGGGCTCGAGGGAGGATGCCCCGAGTTCGTTTCTGGGTCGGGAAGGATCGAGCGGAGGCGATGAGTGCTCGGAATCGGCGAGCCAGAAACAACGAGAGGATTATGCTGAAGGAGCATTAAAATGTCAATAGAGCATAGAGTGATCGTGGTCACCGGGGTGACCCGGGGGCTCGGCCGGGCGATGGCGGAGGCCTTCGCGGCTGGCGGACATCGGGTGGCTGGCTGCGGCCGCGATCGTGGCGCCCTCGACGAGGTCGCGACCGAGCTCGGCATCGAGGACCATTTCTGGCAGCCCGTCGACCTCGCCGACGGCGCCCAGGTCGAGGCCTGGGGACGGGCCGTGGAGGCTCGCCTCGGGGTGCCCGACCTGGTGATCAACAATGCCGCGGTGATCAATCGCAATGCGCCGCTCTGGGAGGTTCCGGGAGAGGAGATCGAGAGCCTGTTCCGGATCAACCTGGCGGGCGTTTGCCACGTCCTGCGGGCGTTTCTGCCGGCGATGGTCGAGCGTCGGCGGGGAGTGGTGGTCAACTTCAGCTCCGGCTGGGGCCGCTCGACGGCACCCGAGGTGGCGCCCTACTGTGCCAGTAAGTGGGGCATCGAAGGGTTGACCCGAGCCCTGGCCCAGGAGCTACCGCCCGGGATGGCGGCGGTGCCCTTCAATCCCGGCATCATCCACACGGAGATGCTGGCGAGCTGCTTTGGCCCGGCGGCGGCGAGCTACCCGGGGCCGGAGGAGTGGGCCCGCCGGGCGGTTCCGCGGCTGCTCGCCTTCGGCCCCGACGACAATGGCGAGGCGCGCTCCCTCTAGCAGGCTGCTGAAATACTCATCGGCAGCCTGCTTCCGGGCCCGCGCGGGCCCGGCGGCGAAGCCGTGAGACGGGGTGAGCCCCTACGCGGGCCGCCGAAAATCGCACTTTTTCGGCCGAGGGGGCGCTCAGCCTCCTCGCCGGGCGCCCCTGAAACAAACAGCTAGCAGCGTTGAAAAAGTCGCGAAGCGGACTTTTTCAGCAGCCTGCTAGCAGCCGTGATCGGCCGCCTTGGCGTGGTCCCGGGCAGCCCGTCGATCAGGAGTCCGAGGTGCTCCAGGCGTTGAGGTCGCCGCTCTCGAAACCGTCCTCGAAAATGCGCGGGCCGGGGTTCATCAAGACACGATTGCCGGTGCAGGTGCCGGCCACCAGGTCCGGCCATTCGTCGCCATTGAGGTCGATGACGGCGAAATCGAAGACTCCTCCCGGCAGCCACGGTGGCTGGATCTGATTGAAGGGATCGTCGAGGGCGACGTTCGGGGTGTTGCCGCGATTGCGCAGAATCGCCGGGCGAATGCCGTCGCAGATCTGGAAGTCGGTGTCGACGTCGGCGACCAGCACGTCGAGGTAATTGTCACGATCGAAGTCCACCAGGTAGGTGTTGCCACCGAAGTCACTGGTCACCGGTGTCGTCTGGGCGATGGTGGTGAAGGTGGCGCGACCGTTGGCGGCGGTGCCGGTGTTGATCAGGTAGGAGTCCTGGAGATCGTCGACGACGTAGATGTCCGGTCGCTCATCGTTGTTGAGGTCGCCGACCTCCATCATGTAGGGCTGCCCTTCGTAGGCGTGGTGGAGGTCGTCGAAGGTGCCGATATCGTCACCGCCGGCGTTGTACAGGATGCGCACCGAGTTGGGGAAATCGTCGAGGGTCGAGATCTTGACGATGTCGGCGGCGCCGTCGCCGTTCATGTCGAGAATCTGGGCATCGGTTCCGAAGGCCGACTGCGACATGGCGGCGGTCATGCGGCTGGCGGTCTCGTCGGTGAAGAAGCCGTCGCCGTCGTTGATCAGCAGACGATCCTCGAGATTGTTCGAGTAGTCGACGAAAAACAGGTCGAGGTCGAGATCGTTGTCGATGTCGCCGACGCCGATGGCGCAGAACTTGGGTGCCGGGTTGAAGGTCGGTAGCCGGTTGTCGCTCGGCTCCCAGTCGAAGCCGAGCCAGTTGCCGTCGTCGTCGCGCTTCAGATTCATATAGATGCGCGGTTGATCCGAGAAGGTGGTGACGGTGACGATGTCGATCCAGCGGTCGCTGTTGACGTCGACCAGGGCGACGTCGCGGTCATCGGTGAGGTCGGCGAACTCCGGCGCGAACTCGGCGGTGCGATCCACCAGCACGCCGTTCTCGTTGAGGAAGAGAGCGTTGCGCTTGCCGCCGGGGGTCGAGAATCGCACCTTGCGGAAGACCACCAGATCCTGATCGCCGTCGAGGTCGAGATCGGCGACTCCGAAGTCTTTCTCGAACGGATCATCGAGGCCCACCGGGTCGAGGGCGTCTTCGTCGGTCACCAGACGAGTCGCCGACTCGTCGGTGAATTCCAGCCAATCGCTGTAGGCGGAGGGAGTGATGAGCAGCAGCACGACCAGCACGGACCGGATCAGATGACGGTTCATGACGACCTCCAGCAGTGATTGGATGGCCCCTGACGGCGCTCGCGCGCTGTCTTCATGTTGCCATGACCTATTGTCGAAGGCAAATGATTCCCCAATCGCCGCGCTATCAGCCGATTGGTTCGACGGCGCTCGCCGGCAAGCGCTGGAAGCGGTCGTCGACGTGGGCGACGCGATAGCCCTGGCGCGCCAGCAAGGAGCAGGCGGCGGCGGCGCGAATGCCGCTGGCGCAATGCACCATCAGGGGGCGCTGCCGCGGAATGCGATCGAGCTCGGCGGCGAGGCGGGTGTGGGGAATGTGGAGAGCGCCCGCCAGGTGACCGGCGGCGTACTCGTCGCGCCGGCGAACGTCCACCACCAGATGGCTGCCGCGGGCCTGTCGTTCGACCGCCTGGTCGAAGTCGATGACCTCGAGGCGGGCGCCCTCGGCGGGCAGGGAAGCCGGCGAGCACCACCCCCGAACGCGGTCGAGACCGACCCGCACCAGATTCCGCACGGCGGCGTCGAGATGGTCCTCGTCGATCACCAAGAAGATCTCCTGATCGGGCTCCACGTAGCAGCCGGCGAGGGTTGGAAAGGTGTTGTTCCACGGCGTCCAGAGACTGTTCGGCAGGTGCCCGGCCATGAAGGCGGCGCGGTCCCGGCGAGTGTCGAGAACGGCGGCTCCCCGGGCTCCTTCGGCGGCGACTTGGGAGGCCTCCAGGGGGATCGGTCGAGGCAGCTCCGGCAGGGCCGGCGGTCCCAGACGATTGAGCCGTTTCATGCGGCCGAAGTAGAGCGGCGGTGCCGCGTGACCGTCGACCATGGCGCGGACGAAGGCCTCCTCGCCCTCGCCGGCGGCAGCGATCGCCGGGTTGCAGCGCAGCTCGTAGCCGATGGTCGAGCTGGGAACCGCTCCCAGGGCCTTGCCGCAGGCGCTGCCGGCGCCGTGACCGGGCCAGACCTGCAGAAACTCGGGCAGCTCGCGCAGCGTGTCGAGGGAACCATAGAGCTGCCGTGCGGAGGTCTGCGCGGCTCCGGCGGCGCCTGCCGCCGACTCCAGCAGATCGGGACGGCCGAGGTCGCCGGCGAAGACGAAATCGCCGCTCAGCAGACCCCACGGGGTGGTGGCCCCGGCGCCGCGATCGGTGATCGCGAAGGATAGATGCTCCGGGGTGTGGCCGGGGGTGTGGAGAGCCTGCAGCTCGACCCCGCCGAGGCGGAAGCGGTCGCCGTGGTGCAGCAGGTGAACCGCGACGGAGCCGCCCCGGGCCCACTCGTACTGCCACTCGTCGCCGCCCTCCGCCGACAGGTAGGCGGTCACCCCTCCGGCCATCGCTAGCTCGCGGGTGCCGGTCAGGAAATCGGCGTGAATGTGCGTCTCGGCCACCGCCGTCAGGCGCAGGCCGGCCCGCGCCACCTCGTCGAGATAGCGGTCGATGTCGCGCTGGGGATCGATCAACAGCGCTTCACCGCTGCGCGGACAGCCCACCAAGTAGGCGTACTGAGCGAGGTGAGGGTCGAAGATCTGGCGCAGGATCATGGCGTCTTGCTCAGCCGGCGATATGGATGACGAGCTGGCGCTCGTGGCGGTGGTGGCGGTGCTCCCAGAGGAAGATTCCTTGCCAGGTGCCGAGAGCGAGGCGGCCCTCGACCAGGGGAATCGCCAGGGAGGTGGCGGTGAGCGCGGCCTTGATGTGCGACGGCATGTCGTCGGGGCCCTCTTCCGTATGGGTGAACAGCCGGTCACCCTCCGGAACCAGGCGGTTGAACCAGGCCTCGAGATCGTGGCGCGCTGCCGGATCGGCATTCTCCTGAATCGTCAGGCTGGCCGAGGTATGACGAATGAACAGGGTACAGAGGCCCTCCTGGACCTGGCTGCGCCGCACCACGGCGGCGATCTCCGAGGTGATCTCGTGCAGCCCCTGACCCGGAACCTTGAGCGCCAGCTGGTGGATCACGGAGCGGCCTCGGTGAGGCTGGCCACCCGAATGGCGCCGTGGCTGGCGTGCCATTCGACCTGGCCGTGGCAGAGCAACAGGGCCTGCGGCGATTCGTGGCGGATGCCCGTGCGCTCGGCGATCTGTTGGCTCAGGGGGCGAGCCTCTTGGATCCGCACCACGCCGTAGAAGGCGGTGTCGTCCGCCGGCCGGCCGGCGACGAATTCCTCGAACTGGCGCCAGGCACGGCGCGAGATCGGGCAGGTGAGGCTGTGCTTGAAAAGCCACACCGGGGTCTGTTGCGAGCGCTCGAAGGCGGCCTCCAGGTCGCCCCCGTGGGCGAGGTTTTCTATCTGCGCCATGGATGGTCTCCGTGAGTTGGTGATCAGTGGCGATGCTACAACCAAAACGACCCGCCTCACCGAATGGGGTGGCCGCTCAATTTGGGGTGACCGCGGCGTGCTGTCCGTTTCGTGAGCGGGAGATGGATGTCCGGAGCGGCGCAGCCGATCAGCGATCGCGCGGCCCGCCGTCTTCAAATCTCGAAGCGATAGCCGACGCCGCGTACCGAGTGGATGTGGCGCGGTCGCCAGGAGTTCTCCTCGAAGGCCCGGCGCAGGGCCAGGATGACGTTGTCCACCACCCGCGTATTGGGATGGTTGGGGAGCTCCCAGACCTCCGTCAGCAGCTCCCGGCGGGAGATCACCTGGCCCGGTCGCGAGGCGAAGATCTGCATCACCGCGAGCTCCTTGTGGGAGAGCTCGACGACTCCTTCTCGGGTCTGCGCCCGATAGCTCTGGAAGTCGACCCAGAACTCGCCGAACTCGAAGCGCTCGACCTCGGCTTCGACGACGTCGTCGCCGCGACCGCCCCAGGCGCGCCGCCGTAGCAGTCCCTCGACCCGCGCCAACAGCTCGGCGAGGTCGAAGGGCTTGGTGACGTAGTCGTCGGCCCCCAGCTTGAGGCCGTAGACGATGTCATCCGGTTGCGAACGGGCGGTGAGCATCAGGATGGGGGTGAAGTTGCGCTGATCGCGGAGCCGGCGACAGACCTCGAAGCCGTCGACCTTGGGGAGACGGACGTCGAGGACGATCAGGTCGAATCTGCGGGCCTCGGCCTTGGCCAGGGCGTCTTCGCCGTCCGGCGCCACTTCGACCTCGTAGTCCTTGCGCTCGAGATTGAGGACCAGGCCTTCGGCGATCGCCTCTTCGTCCTCGACCACCAGCACTCTCGGAGTGTCGGAAGCGGCGCTCACGTCGCCTCCTCGAGGATCGGCAGCTCGATGACGAAGCGAGTTCCGGGCCGTCCTTCGTGAGAGTAGGCGCGGATCTCGCCACCCATCTGGCCGACCAGTTGAGAGACGATGGAGAGACCCAGTCCGCTGCCGCCGCGTCGTCCGCCGCCTTCGCGGGCGGCCTGATAGAAGCGATCGAAGATCTTGCCGAGCTCCTTCTTGGGCACCCCTTCACCGTCGTCCTCGACCTCGATGACGACGGTCGTCTCCTGGTCGCTGATGCGGCAACGGATCTGCCCGTCGCGCTGCGAGAAACGCTCGGCGTTGTCGAGCAGGTTGTCCATGATGCGGTGCAGGGCATCCTCCGTCGCCATCACCCGTTGCCGGCTTTCGACGAAGCTGACCAGGCGCACGCCATGTTGCTCGAGGCGCTCGCCGGCCTCCTCGAGATAGGTCGGGAAGAACTCCGCCGGCTGCAGCGGATGAAGCGCCAGCCGCTTGCGACGGGCCACCAGGCGGCTGCTTTCGAGAACGTTGTCGACCAGCTTGGTCATGCGGTCCGACTGCTGCAGGATGCGCTCCAGGGAGCGGCGCCCGATCTGCGGGTCGACGGCCGGCTCACCGAGCAGGGTCTGGGCGTGCAGCTTGATGGCGGCGAGGGGCGACTTCATCTCGTGGGTGATGTTGGAGATGAACTCCTCCTGCTTGGCCGAGTAGCGGCGCGCCGCCAAGGCCTGGGCGAGCTGGTAGGTGACGCCTCCGATCATCAGCGCGCAGAGGGCGCAGCCGAGAGCCAAGACGTACCACTGGAAGTTGTCCGTTCGCACCCCGACGCGGCTGCCGAGCTCGTCGAGGCGGGCCGACGAACGCACCGTGTAGATCACCCAGAAAACCAGCAGGGCGATGGTGGCGAGGAGCGACAGCACGTAGGCCGTGACGATATGGGAGGTGCGTTTTTTCGCCATGATCGGGATCGAGCCGCGGGCGCCGGGACGGCGGGGGATGGGCGCCGCGCTACCGGCCGAAGGATTTGATTGTAGCGCTCCGGCCGCGCGTTAGACGGCCGTCTGACCCATCTCGGCACCTTCTGACCGCTTTTTGACGGACATCTGACGGCGTATGACGCGGCCTCGCCGCATACTGCCGAAGCGCCTGTTTCGCGCCCGCTGGAGGGCTCGAAACCTCCTTCGGCGCGCCGGAGTCTGGCCATGATCGAGCCCGTCGACGACCATCCCGAGCTGAAGCTCACCTGGAAGGGCATTCCGTTCATCCTGGTACACGTCGCCTGCTTGGCGGCCTTCTGGTTGCCGTTCCACTGGGGGCTGGTGGCGCTCTGCGCCGGCCTCTACTTCATTCGCATGTTCGCCATCACGGCCGGCTATCACCGCTACTTCTCGCACCGCTCCTTCAAGACCAGCCGGGTCTTCCAGTTCGTCCTGGCTTTGCTCGGCACCCTCAGTCTCCAGAAGGGCCCCCTCTGGTGGGCGGCCCACCACCGCCACCACCATCGCCACTCGGATCGTCATGGCGACCTCCATTCGCCGGGCCTGCAGGGTTTCCTGTGGGCGCACGTCGGCTGGATCATGTCGACCAAGTACGACGACACCGACTACGCCCGGGTGCGCGATCTGGCGCAGTATCCAGAGCTTGTCTGGCTCAATCGGTATCACACCGTTCCGGGGCTCGTGGCCGGTGTGCTGCTGGTCGCCATCGGGGGTTGGGCGGCCTTGGTCTGGGGCTTGATCAGCACCGTCCTCACCTGGCATGCGACCTTCGCCATCAACAGCCTCACCCACATGGTCGGTCGGCGGCGCTACCAGACCAAGGACGACAGCCGCAACAGCTTCATCATGGCTTTGATCACCCTGGGCGAGGGCTGGCACAACAACCACCACTACTACAAGAACTGCACCCGCCAGGGGTTTTTCTGGTGGGAGATCGACATCACCTACTACATCTTGCGCCTGCTCGCCGTGGTCGGCATCGTGTGGGGTATCCGCGAGCCGTCGGAGAAGGTCAAGGCGGCGAATCGCATCGCCGACGCACCGCCGGAGTCCCTGGCGGAGCCGTCGTCGGTAGCGAGCTGATCGATCAGTCGATGTAGCCGAGGGCGCGGAGCTGCTGGCGCAGGTCTTCGTCCTCGGTCGAAACGGCGCGGTCGGCAGCTCGCTGAGGGCCGCTCCAGCTGAGGCCGATGCGGGCCTGGACCGAGCCGGTGGTGGGCTCGGTGGTCCAGCGTCCCCCAGCGAGCCACCATTGGTGATCTTGCTCGAGGGCGGTGCGATCGAGGGTCACCTGCCAGACCGAATCCTCGTCGAGGCGAGCGCTGATCGTCAGCTTGCCGTTCGGAACCACCTCGGCCCGTACTCTCGCCCGCCCGCCGGCGGGGAGATGGAAGACCGCTTGATCGCGGTCCGGCAGACTCCAGCGGCTATCGCCCAGGCTGGCCGACTTGAGGGCCGGAGCCGAGACCAGGGGACCCTCGAGCTCTCCGTCGAGGGGGCGGTCGGAGAAGTTCTCGAGCTCGATCCATAGACCCGGGAGGTCTTCGAAGGTCTGGCGCAACCGCTGGACCGCCTGTTCCGGTGGCGCCGTGGGGTGGCTTTCGGAGGGGTCATGGCGCAGATCGAAGGCCCGGACCCGTCCGGCGACCGGCTCCCAGACCGAGTTGTCGAGCACCACCTTGAGGCGATTGCGCAGCCGTAGCGAAAATCCACGATTGGTGCGGGCGGCATAGGACCAGGCGGTGTCCGGCAGATCCGAGGGGCGCTCGCCGGCGAAGAAGGCGGCGAGGGACACGCCGTCGATGTCCGGTGCCGGCGGCAGGCCGAGGAGGTCGAGCATGGTGGGCAGGAGATCGATCGAGCGCACCTGCTCCGCGACCCGGCCGCCGGCGCCCTGGCCGTCCGGGGTCGCGATGATCAAGGGAATGCGGAGGTTCTCGTCATAGAGGTAGGCGTGGCCCGCCAGACCGTGCTCGCCGAGCAGCTCGCCGTGGTCCGAGGTCAACACCAGCAGGGGACGATCGCGTTTCTCGAGGGCCTCGAGCAGCCGGCCGAGCTGGTGGTCGAGGTGGGCGACGCCGCTGTCGTAGAGATCGCTCGACAGGCGGGCCTTTTCGGCGGCGTCGAGCTGCGGCGCCTGCGGGATGTCGGGCACTCGTCGATCGACGAAGCCGCTCTCGGCGGCGGGCCGGAAGAGGCGCGGCACCCCCGGGGTGTCGGGCGGTGGATAGCCGTGGAGGGCTTCGAAGAAGGGCTGCCGCGGTCGGTAGGGGGCATGGGTCTCGTAGGTGTGCAGCAACAGGAACAGCGGCTGACCGGGGGCCTCCCGCAGCATCTCGAGGGCGACGTCGAGGCCGCGCTCGAGCTCGACAGCCTTCTCCTCCGGGCTGCGCGACGGATGGTGGACGAAGCGGTCGAAGCCCTGCGCCATGCCGTAGGCCGGCAGCAGGAAGCTGCCGCCGGTGACGGCGCGGGTGCGGTAGCCGGCGCGGCGCAGGTGCTCGGCGAGAGTGGTCATGGGCGGGGGCAGCGGGGCGTCGTGATTGACGCCGTGGCGATGGGCGTCGAGGCCGGTGAACATCGACGCGTGGGCCGGCAGGGTCCAGGGAGCGGCGGAGAAGGCCTGCTCGAAGACCAAAGCTCGGCGAGCCGCCCAGGCATCGATCTTCGGCGAGGTCGGCAGCCGGTAGCCATAGGCCGAGAGGCGGTCGGCGCGCAGCGTGTCGAGGGAGAGCAGCACGACGTCGGGCGGCTTCGGCGAAGTTCGTGGAACGGTGATCTCGGGATGCCCGAAGGCGCCCAGGAGGGTGCCGTCCGGAGTCGGGCCGATGATGCGAAAGGTGAGCTCGCCGCGTTGGCCGGCAGCGTCGCCGAGGTCGGCCTCGATGGGGTGCCAGCGACCGTGCTCGTCGGCGGCGACGGCATGGTCGAGAAGCACTGCCGGGCTCCTGCCGGCGGCTTCCCACACCAGCTGCACGCGGCTGCCCGAGGGATATCCCTCGGGCAGCGCCCAGGCGGCTTCGAGGCGGGCGTCTGGGGGCAGCTCGAGGGACCGGGTGACGTCGAGTCCCGGGGCGACCAGCCAGGCGGAGCGCGCGTCGCGCCCCATCTCGACGATCCACGGCCCGGTCAGGGCGGCGGTCAGGCGGTCGGCGGCGAGGTTGCCGCGGGAGGCCTGCAGGCGGCGAAGCTGAATGCGCTGCTCGGCCGGTGCGCCGATGGCGATGCGCAGGGCCGTGATCGGCCCCTGCCAGTGGGGGTGCCGGCGCAGGTCGAAGAGCACCCGGCCGACGGCGCCGCGGGCGAAATCGTCGGCCGCCACCCGGACCCGCCGCCGGCGGTCGAAGGTTTGATTCGGGCCGTGCCAGTGGAGGCTGAAGCTGGCCCCTTTGGTGCGCCCGAGGAGGAGCTCGAAGGCATCGACCTCGGCGGCGTCGAGGGTGACCGGCTGGCTCAGCGTCTGGTACTGACGGGAGGATCTGAGAAAGCGTCCGCCGGTGCCCTGGCGGTCCTCGAGGTCGGCCCCATCGGCGGTCCAGTCCGTGAGATTCCAGGACTCGACGGCGGCCAGCTCGATCAGCGCCGAGCCGTCGAATCGCTGGTCCGGTGCGGTCGGGATCAGGCGCTGGTGAAGCTGCCGTTGGCCGTCCCTTGGCGCCACTGGACCGGCGCAGCCGGCGAGGCCACTGCAGGCCACCGCGAGCAGCGCCAGGCTGGTCCAGCGAGGGCGCCGGCGGTGCTTCACCGGGGGCTGAGCTCGCGGTACCGAAAGCAGTCGGTGGTGTGGTCGTTGACCATGCCGATGGATTGCATGTAGGCGTAGCAGATGGTCGGGCCGACGAAGGTGAAGCCGCGTTTCTTGAGGTCCTTGCTGAGGCTCTTCGAGAGCGTCGTCTCGGCGGGCACGTCGGCGAGCTGTGGCCAGGCATTCTGAATCGGCTCACCGTCCACGAAATCCCACAGATAGGCGTCGAGGGAGCTGCCCTCGTCGCGCAGCCGCAAGTAGGCGCGGGCGTTCTTCACGGTGCCCTCGACCTTGAGGCGGTTGCGAATGATGCGGGTGTCGGACAGCAAGCGCTCGATTTTGGGCTGATCGTAGGAGGCGATGGTGGCGGCATCGAAGCCGTCGAAAACCTCACGGTAGCCCTGCCGTCGCTTGAGGATGGTGATCCAGGAGAGGCCGGCCTGGGCACCTTCCAGAATCAGCATTTCGAACAGGCGTCCCTCATCGTGCAGCGGGACGCCCCATTCCTGGTCGTGGTAGTCCTGGTAGATCTCTTCGCTGCCGGCCCAGCCGCAGCGCACTCTGTCGGGGCTCATCGCAGTTCGCTCTCCAAATCTGTTCGGCGCTCTCCTGGCAAGCGCTCGGCGCCGACTCTGACGATGCTGCCGGCTGCGGGTCAAGGGGGGGCGCGCGGGCGCCGGTCAGATCGGCTGTGGCTCGAGGGGGCCGAGGACCGGCATCTCCGCCAGGTAGATGAGATGGGCCGAAGGATCCACCAGGTACTCGTCGTCGGGATTGACCAGGTTGACCCGTGATCGCGGATCCCGAACTCCCAGCAGCAGGCCGCCGGCCTTCTTGACCTCGCAGGCGACATCGGCGAAGCGCGTCGCCTCCGTCAGGCCGGCCGGTAGCTTGCCGACGAACAGGCTGTTGGCGCCGGTGGAAGCGACCTTCGACAGGATGGCCGCGGTGCCCGGTACTTTGATCGCGTGGGCGAGCAAGGAGAAGCCGAGGCGGGTGGTCTCGATGACCTCGTCGGCTCCGGCGGTGCGAGCGTGATCGACGTTCTCGGCATCGAGGATCTCGGCGACCAGATAGAGCGGCCGTCGGCGGGGAGTCTTCAAGGCACTACCCTCGAGGTAGGAGCGCAGCGTGAACAGGGTCATGATGGTGGTGGCATCGGCGTGATGTGGCGGCACGTCCCGCGGCGCCACCACCAAGGCGGCCTTGGCGTGGGTGATGCGGGCCTTGTCGAGCTCGCTTTCCTTGGTGGGGTCGCCCTGAACCCACATGAACTCCGGCGGCAGGTCGCCGGGGCGTTCTCCGGGAGCGAAGATCACCAGCCCGGCGCGATCGGCATCGAGCTCTTGGCGCAGGGCGTCGAGAAGCATGGCGGCTCCGGTGTCAAAGCCGCAGATCACCACATGGTCGATAAATCCGCTCATCCGAAACTGCTCCTCCCGCATGCTGAAGACGGAGGTGAGAAGGGTCCGGCCCACGATGCCGGCAAAGAGGGCGAGATTGAACATGCCGGCGATCATCAGCACCGAGCCCACCAGCCGCCCGATGGTGGTGACCGGACTGATGTCGCCAAAGCCGACGGTGGTGAGGGTCACCAATGCCCACCACATGCCGTCGCCGAGGGAGTCGAGGTTGCGGTTGCGATCGGCCTCGATCAGGTAGAGGCTGACGCCGCCGATCAGCACCGAGACGGCGAGGGTCGAAAAGGCGAAGGCGAACAGCAGGGTGTTGTCGCGGAAGGCGCGCTCGAGACCGCGGAAGGGGTTGCTGTAGCGAAACACCCGAATGGTGCGGAAGAGGCGCATCAGCCGTAGGACTCGCAAGCCCCTCAAGGCCGGCACCAGGGCCGCCACGGTGAGGATGTCGATCAGAACCAGGGGCCGCAGGCAGTAGCGCAGGCGGCCGGTGAGGTGCAGCTTCCAGCGCCCCAGGGAAGCGGTGTCGTAGAAGCTCAGGCCGCGCGGCCGGAAGGTCATCACCCGCAGGATGAGCTCGAAACCGAAGAACCAGAGGACGGCGATGTCGATGCGCTGGAGACGGCTCGCCCAGGGCTCCGCGGGTGCTGCCGCCAGCTCCACGAAGAGCAACGCCACGGAGAAGGCGATCAGTAACCAGATCGTCGTTTGGACGATGCGGTAGTGCCGCGTTTCCGGACGGTGAAAGGCCGACCGCACGCCCTCCCACAGTGCGCTCATCGCGGCAGCGTATCACCGCCCCGTCGGCTGTTTCCCGGCACCCGTTCGGTGAATTCTCGAATCGTCCGTGGCGGGATTCTCGCGGTGGTTCCGTAGTCCATCAACGAGCGGGCACGAAAATTCGATCTTGGGGATCGCTAGGACAAACCCGCTCCCGGTTGCGACCGCCCTCGGCAGGTGGCAACCGGAGAACCGAACCAAACATCAGAACTGTGATCAAGGAGATAACACCATGTTCAGTCGACTGCGCAAGTCCCCGCGAGCCCTCGGATTCGTCTTCGGTCTGTTGCTCACCGCCCTCGCCGTCACCGGCTTCGTCACCGGCGAAGCTCAGGGTGGCCCGGCGGAGGAGATCCTCCACATCTACTACAGCAGCCCGGCCAAGACTCAGGTGGTGGGAAGCTGGCTTCTGACCTGTTGGGGAAGTCGCTACTCGAACGGCCAGCGCACCGCCTATCGCGACACTTACACCACCCCCTGCTTCTAGGCGACCCTCGACCCATCGACCCGGACCGCATGGGCTTCTCCGTCCGGTCCGCAACGCTCATCGATCTCGGAGCTGTTCCGAGGCCTTCTGGAACCGGCCGCGCGTCCCGTCGCGGCCGGGCTTTTTCGTTTCTGTGGCTCAGTCCTGAGTCGGCGGTGGCACCGACGGCAGCGGAAACATCGCCACCTGGCCCTCGCCGTCGGACTTGGTGATCCGCGGCGTGCCCTTGCGCTCCACCTGGTCGATGCGCAGCACCGCGTGGAGTGGCACGTAGAAGCGCTCGACCCCTTGAAACTCGCTCTTGAGCTTCTCTTCGGAGGGATCGAGAACCACCGAAGAACGCTCGCCGAAGAGCAGCTCCTCGACCTCTACGAAGCCGTAGAGGCCACCTTGGGAGACCTGCCGCGCATAGACCTCGTAGATGTTGCCCTGTTGGGAGAAGACGATGCGGTAGATCGGTTCGCTGGCCATGGGAGCTCGTCGGCGGGAAGGGCGGCAGAATAGCACGGCGGGGGCGGCGCGCCGCGAAGATTGACTCGCGGCTCCGGTCCGGCGATCATCGGCCCTCGAAAGGAAGTGACCTGCATTGAACTTGACCGGAAAAACCGTCCTCGTCACCGGCGGAGCCCATCGCCTCGGCAAGGCCATCGTGCGCGCCCTGGCGGCCCGTGGCGCGCGCTTGGCGATTCACTACGGCAGCTCGGCGCAGGCGGCGCGGCAGACCGTCGAGGAGCTGGCGGAGGAGGGGAGCGAGGCGGCTGCCTTCAGCGCCAACCTCGCCCAGCCCGCGGCGATCGAGCCGTTGCTCGACGCCGTCAGCGAGCACTTCGGCCGCCTCGACATGCTGGTCAACAGTGCGGCGAGCTTTCGCCATCAGGCCTTCGGCGAGATTGACGCCGAGGCCTGGGACGAGGTTCTGGCAGTCAACTTGCGAGCGCCCTTTCTGCTCATGCAGGGGGCGGCGAAGCGCATGGCGGCGGTGTCGCGGCCGGCCGAGGAGCCGGCGGTGATCGTCAATATCGGCGACCTTGCCGGGGTGCTCGCCTGGCAGGGCATGGCCCATCACGCCACCAGCAAGGGGGCTTTACTCCATCTCACCCGGGTTGCGGCGCGGGAGCTGGCGCCGGCGGTGCGAGTCAACGCCGTGGTCCCGGGCCCAATTCTGCCGCCGCCGGGCATGTCCCGGGACAGCGCCGAGTGGCATGGGATGTCCGCCGGCGTGCCGCTGGCGCGGCCCGGAGATCCGCAGCGCATTGGCGAGGCGGTGGTCTTTCTGGCCGAGAACGATTACGTCACCGGACATGTTCTGCCGGTGGACGGTGGCGAGCACCTGGTGGGACCGGTGAACCACTAGAGGAGAGCATGTTGGCGACGAAAGACAAGATCTTGATCAAGGACCTTCTGGTGCGGGGCATCATCGGCCTCAATGACTGGGAGCGGGTGAAGCGACAGGACATCCTGATCAACCTCGAGCTGGCCTTCGACACCCGCCAGGCCGGCCAAACCGACGATGTCGCTCACACCCTCAACTACCGCACCCTGACCAAGGCGGTGATCGCCTATGTCGAGGAGTCGTCCCACCTGCTGGTCGAGGCCCTGGCGGAGCGCATCGCCGCCATCGCCCTCGACGATTTCGCTGCCGAGCGGGTGCGGGTTCGGATCGAGAAGCCGGGGGCTCTGCGCTTCGCCGATTCGGTGGGCGTCGAGATCGAACGCTCGCGGGACTGACCCCGCTTTGCCGCACCACCGGGTCTTCGTCGCCCTGGGCTCGAACGTCGAGCCCGAAATCCATCTTCCGGCGGCCGTCGAAGGCCTACGGCAGCAGTTTGGGGAGCTGCGCCTTTCACCCCTCTATCGCTCGGCAGCGGTCGGCAGCAGCGGACCTCCCTTTCACAACGCAGCGGTGGTCTTTGCGACCGCTCTCGAGCCCAGGCACCTCAAGTACCGGGTGCTGCGTCCCCTCGAGGAGTCTCTCGGACGGGTTCGACAGGCCGATCGCAATGCGCCCCGGACCATCGACCTCGACATCGCCCTCCACGGCGACCTGGTGGTGAGCGAGGCGGGCCTGCGGATCCCCGATCCCGAGATCCTCACCCGCGCCCACGTCGCCTTGCCGCTGGCGGATCTCGCCCCGCAGCTCGTGCATCCCGTCGACGGCCGTCCCTTGGCCGAGATCGCCGCTCCCTTCCGCCACCAGGCCGGCGTCGAACGGCTGCCGTAGCACCGGCCAAGGGCTTTGCCCTCCAGGGCTTGCGGGGCTGGCTCGACCCCAGCAGGTCGCCTCCGACGGCGAATCGAGCTGTCGCGAAGGCGTTCAGCGGCTCGCCGTCTACGCCATCCTGGGAGTGCTCCTCTAATTCATCCCGGCGTAGGTCTTCGCAGCCCACGGCGGTAGGCGAGGGTGGCCCGGAGGAGCTCACCGACGCTCGCCGGGGCGATGCCGCGACGGCGGTTGGCGGCACCGATTTCGAAGGCTAGGCGCCATTGCCGGCGGAGAATTTTCCAGGCCTGGAAGACGGAGTAGCGCGGGTCGTAGATGTTGGTCGCTTCGGAGGTCACGCCGTTGAGCTCGATGACCTGGAAGGGGCCGCCGGCGGTGAAGGCCTCGAAGCTCGCGGCGCGCAGGTCGTAGCGTCCGAGGTAGAAGCCCTCGAAGGTCTGGCTGATGCGGTCGATGGTCGCCCGCAGGGCGGGGCTGGCGAGATGGCCGCCATCGAGGAAGATCGCGCCGCGACAGTGGGTGCCGAGCTCGGCGAGGGAAAGCGCCTCGCCGGCGGCGGGAACCTCGAACCGCTCGATGTCCTTGCCGGCGAGGTAGAGCTCGGCCATGGCGACGGCCCGGTCGTCGGCGAACACCAGCTCTTCGAGGGTCGATTCGCCGTCGCCGCGCACTTCGGGCAACTGCTTCTCGGTGATGGCGAAGATGTTCCCCTCGCTCTCATCCGGCCGGCGCACGTAGAAGAGGCCGATCTCGACCCCGGGAACATACTGCTGCACGATGAGGTCGCCGTGGGCCGCCTCGAGATAGGCCGCCGCCGATGGGTGATCGCGGATCACCGCGACGCCGGTTCCCCGTTGGCCGGCGTCGGGCTTGAGGACTACCGGGTAGTCGAGCCGGTGGCGCTCCAGGAACTCGGCGAGCAGATCGAGGCGCTCCGCCAACGGAGCCGAGGCCGGCAGAAGCCGCCAGGCCGGAAGCGCATCGCCGGCGCCGGCGAGCCCTTGCAGGATGGCGGATTTCGACTCGCCGATGAAGCCACCGGTGGGAATGGCGGGATTGGCGGCGGTGAACAGGGTGAGGCTGCGGTGGCGCAGGCCGAGGCCGAGGACGTAGAGGGCGATCGGGGGGTAGAACAGCCAGGGCGGCCAGAACTCCCAGCGCGTCCAGCGCCGCCAGGTGCCGAGCAGCCGGCGCCGGCCAGTCCAGGTGGCGAGGGGGAGCAGCAGCTTGCGCAGGATCACCAGAAACACCAGCAGAGCGACCACCGCCCAGCCGATGCCGCGGCCGAAGCGCTCGAGGGCGGTCTCGCCGAGGGTCGCTGAAAGGGCGACCAGGGCGGGGGTCCACAGGGCCACGGCGACGAAAAAGTAGGCGGCGAAGCGCCAGGCGTTGGTGCGCAGCACGCCGGCGGCGAAGTAGGTCGGCAGCCGGGCCCCGGGCATGAAGCGACTGAGCAGGATCACCGCTGGTCCGCGGCGCTCGAACCAGGCGGAGCTGCGGACGACGGCGTCCTCGGAGAGCCACCAGCGCAGGAACGGTAAGCGCAGGGCCGGTCGGCCGAGGAATCGGCCGGCGGCGAAGAGCAGCAGATCTCCAATGAAGATACCGGCGAAGCAGGCAGCGGCGGCGGGCCAGAAGTCGAGTCGGTCCTGGGCCACCAGCAAGCCGGCACCGAGGGTGGTCAGATCTTCGCTCACCAAGGTCGCCAGGGCGAGCAGGAGCAGCACGACCCAGAGGGCCGTGCCGCGCCAGCGCGGCACATCGAGGGCTCGGCCGGCGGCGGCCAAGCGCTCGGCGGTGGCGGCTGCCCGCCGGCGGCCTTCGCCGCGGTCGACCCGCGCCAGAAAGTCCGATAGCAGGGGAGCGACGTCGGGATTGGCGCTGAATAGGAAGAAGTGGCTGGTGTCGAGCATCTGGAGCTCGCTCTGAGGCACGATTCGATGGTGCTCGCGGGCGGCGGCGGCAGGTACCAGCGGATCGTGCTCGCCGTGGATGATCAACATCGGAGGCTCGAACGTCTCGAGCAGACCGCGCAGCGGCCGCTGATCGGTGTCGTAGAAGTTGCGGGCGTACTCGTAGCCCAGCGGGAAGCGATCGAGAACGCCGAAATGGGGCAGCAGCCAGCGCGCCCCTTGAATGGCGGCGAGCTGCAGACCGTGGACGGCGTGATTGAGCCGGTAGTCGCCGAGGAGCTCGAGCTCCTGGACACCGATGGCCGCGATCATGGTGATGGAGAGCACCCGCTCCGGAGTGGTGCGGTAGATCTCCAGGACGCCGCCGCCCCCCATGCTGAAGCCGGCGAGGTGGTAGCGGTCGATATCGAGGTGCTCGAGCAAGGCCCGCACCGCAGCTCCTTGAAAGCGCACCGAGTAGTCGTCGATCCGACGATCGCTGGCGCCGAAACCGGGCAGGTCCGCGGCGATGACTCGGCGGTCGTCGGCCAGCGCCGGGGCGAGGCGCCGAAAGTCGTGGTGGCTGCCGGGACTGCCGTGAAGCAAGACCAGGGGAGGAGCCGCGGCGTTGGCCTCGCCCCATTGGCGCCAGGCGAGGCGCAGCGGGGTGCCGTCAACGGCGAGCTCGGTGAGCTCGAGATGGGCAGCCGGAGCGGGCTCCGGGGCGCGCCAGCGGGCCACCGTCGAGGCCGCCAGCAGGAGCCCGTAGGCGACCAGCAGCCACCAGCGTAGACGTCGACGTCCCAACGGAGCTCAGCTCAGGCCGGCGGCGGTTGGACTGGAGAAGGGCGACCGCTGCCGAGCCACGGCGAGGGCGGCCGATGTCGGCGCCGGGCGGTCAGACGCGGCGGCCGACGGTGCGCTCGTGCTCGAGGGTCGAGGGAGCGACACCGAAGCCATTCCCCGGGTCGAAGCCGTGGAGCCGCAGCTGGGCGGCGATGAGGGCGTAGTGATGGGTGGTGTGGCTGCACAGGAACTGCAGCTCTCGCCTCACGGTGGAGCGTCCGAGGGGGGCTTCCGGGGCCTCGAAGGCCCGATCGAGGGCGACTTCGACGGGCGTTTCGGCGATCTCCGGCGAGAGCTCGCCGAGGCGCTCCTGAAGGGCGGCGATCAGTCCGAGGGCGTAGCCCCGGTCGCTCTGGATGCGCTCGTCCCGCCGGCGTTGGTCGTAGTCGATCAGGCCCTGGTCGAGGCCGTCGAGGAAGCAGAGATAGAAGTCCAGACAGTGCCGGATATGACCGCCGACGGTGCCCATGCGCACCGGCGGACTCGCCGAAAAGAGCTCGTCGTCGAGGCGTTCGAGAAGCTCCGCCCCCTGGGCGAGAAGCGCGAGATTTCCTGCCGTGAGTAGGTTTGCGTGGTTCATGATCCCTCCACCAGATCCTGCGCCACAGAGCTTAGCAGCCCTGGCCCCGGGAAGCGCCGTCGTTGCGTCTCCCAGGTTCGTCTGTGCCGCGGGCTCGATTTCTCGGGGCAGGGGCTGGTCGGTCCTCAGGCCTTCATTCGAAAAATAGTCGGTAGGTCCGCTCTTCCATCGCCCGGATGTCGAACAGCACGAAGAAATCGATGGTCTTGAACTCGCGGTCGATGGCCGGGGCGCCGCACACCTTGGCGCCGTAGCGGAGATACGTTTTGAAGAGGGCCGGCAGATCGACGGTGTCCTCCTCGGGAGCCTCCGGGGCTACGCATTCGAAGCCCGGCTGGGGCGGAATGGCGACGCTTTCATGGAGGTGGCCGTGGCGCTCGAGGTGACGCAGCACCCGCACCCCTTCGGCCGGATCCTGGGTGTTGAGGGAGCAGCAGCCAAAGAGAAATCGCTTGTCGTTGGCGAGCAGGTAGCGGGCCAGGCCCTTCCAGAGCAGAAACAAGACCTGCCGGTTGCGGTGCTCGCGGGAGATGCAGGCGCGACCGATCTCGATGGCGTTGGCCACCAGGGTCGGCGATAGGGCGGCGAGGTCGAACTCACCGGCGGAGTAGAAACCGCGGCCCTCCTCGGCCATCGCCGCCGTTTGAATACGGTAAGTGCCGATGATCGAGTGCGACGGCTCGTGCTCCACCAGCAGGTGGTGACAGCATGAATCGAAGGGGTCTTCATCGCGCCCGGTCATCTCCGATGAGGCCAGGCCTTCGCCGAGCTCGAGGTTGAAGATTCGATAGCGCAGTCGCAGGATGGTGTCGAGCTCTTCCTGGCTGGAGGCGAAGCGCACGCGGTAGCGACCGTACTGGATGATGCCTGTCGGCACTCCTTCCGGGTGAGGCGGATAGCCACCGCCGGAAGTGAAGCGAGTCTTGGTCAACATGGTCTCTCTACTCCAAACGGCGAATGGCATGGGATGGCGCGGCGAGGGTCCAGAGGTCGCCATGGCGCTGAACGCGGCCGGTGACCTCCAGGGGTTCGGCGACGCGGTCGAGAATTTGCTGATTGATCGCTCCTCCGTCCTCGTCCGTCAGGAAGTAGGAGCGGGTGCGGCCGGCGGTGTCCTCGACGGTGAACAGGGGCGGCGCGCCGCCGCGGATGCAGAGGGCGGCGCAGGCGCGGTGCGGCTTGCGGCGGCCCGGCTTCATGGTGCCGAGGAAACACTTGCTGTCGACGATCTCACCGCGCAACACCTGCTCGCCGAGGTCCTCCGGCGGCTGGCCCGCGATGGCGTCGGTGTCGAGGATTTCGAGGTCGCCATCGGCGAGCTCGAGAAAAGTGATGCCCTCGCGATAGAGCAGGGCGGCGGAAAGACGCACCCGCTGACCATCGAGGCCGGCCACCCGCGGCTCGACTCCCGCCTTGCCGAAGGGCACCAGGCCAAAGCGCGACAGGTCGCCGTCGCTCCCCGGGCGCGGCACCTCGAGATGGGGGTAGGGCTGCAACCGCAGCCGGCCCTCGAAGGTCCGGTATTCACCGAACTCGAAGGTGCCGGGATCGTAGGCGCCCTGCAGCGCCGTCAGGGCTCCGGCGATGCCCACCGTCAAGGCCACGACGACGATTACGGAGCGGCGCAGATAGCGGCCGAGGGATGGTGGCGCCTGGGGCTGATAGCCGATGTAGAAGTCGTCCCGGGACATGATCAACCCTGCTCCAGAACCGCCGGCTCGACGCGCGTGCCGGGCGGGTTGGGTTGCGGGTCGACCAGCACCTGATCACCGTCGAGGCGAACATTGAAGGTCGGGACCTTCTCGTCGAAGGGCGGCGGCGAGGCGCCGGTTGCCGGGTCGTACTGAAAGCCGTGCCAGGGACAGGTGACGCAGCCGTCGAGGATGCGCCCTTCGCCGAGGGGGCCGTTCTGGTGCTGGCAGACGTTCGAGATCGCCGAGATCTTGCCGTCGTAGCGGAAGACGGCGACGCGCTCGCCGCTCAGGGTGACGACGTGGGCGCGCTTTTCGGGGATCTCCGAGGCTCGGCAGACGGCCACGAATCCGCGACCCTGCGCCGCCAGCGGTCGGTCCTTGGCGCGCTCCCGCCAGCCGGCGAGGAGATGGAGCGCCAGCAGAATCACGAAGCCGAGCCCCATCAAGACCGCCAGCAGCGGCTGACGCTCAGTCTGCAGGACACCGAGAGCGACGTGCATCACGATCAAGCCGTAGGCCACGTAGACCATCATGTGCAGGCCTTTCCACACCGGTGGGGTGAGGTTGGCGAGCCAGAAGTCGTGGCTGGTCGCTGCCATCAGGAAGAGGATGGTGAGGGCCACGAGGCCGAGGGCTTGGAAGGGAAACTGGGCGAGATCGCCATAGCGACCGTTGCTCACCAGCACGCTGACCAGGGGATGGAGGTCACCGAAGGCGTGGAACTGCAGGATCGAGAAGCCGCCGTGGCCGAGGGCGAGGAAGAACATGGTCACGCCGAGGTGGCGGCGGTTGTAGAGCCACGGCAGAAAGCGCCGGTCGAGGCGACTGAGGGGACCGATGGCGAGGATGATGTGGAGCAGCATCAAGGCACCGGTGCCGAGGGCTCGAATCAGCAGGGTCTCGATCGTCGCTTCGGGCTTGAGCACGCCTCCCAGGACGACGAACAGGGCGAGGTAGGCGACGACGCCGCCGATCAGGGTGAGGTCGTAGACCTTCTTCTGGCGATTCCAGCCGACCGCTTTGTAGGCATGGCTCATGGTGACGTCTCCCCCGGCCAGGATTGCTGCGCGATGACGCGGCCGTGGCCCAGGCTGTAGAGCAGCAGCGTTCCCCGGGCGTCCGGCGGTAGGTCGAGAAGGCGCGGCGGCAGCCCTTGACCCGGCCCCAGCAGGTGGGCAGCGGCCGGCAGCTCGAACCCTGCCGCGGGAGTCGAGCTGAGGTAGAGGAGGAGCTCCGGGTGGTTGCTGTCGGCTCCGTCGACCAGCAGCCGGGCGCCGCCGGAGAGCGGGCGTACGGCGACCTCGAGGTCGGGGAAGAGATCGTCACCGAGCGCCGGCGGGGAAATCGCCACGGCGCTGCGGGGAAAATCCGGCCGGGCGCCGAGGGCGAGGGCGAAAGCGATCGGGAGGCTCACTGCCAGCAATCCGATCATCAGTCGGTGACGCCGGCGCAGGGGGCGGATCAAGGGGTACTCCGACGAGCCGCGCAGCGGTGCGGTGAGCTCTCTTCCGGAGGCGGAGTGCGCCGCCGCCAGCGCAGCAGGAGATAAGGCCAGAGGGCGGCGACGGCGGGCAGGATGGCGACCTTGAAGCCCCAGGTCGCGCCGCGTGCGGCGGGATCGATGGTGGCGGCGCCGCGCAGGACGAAGAGCAGCCCGAAAATCAGCCCGAGGGCGAGGTAGAGCTGGAGGCCGGCGATCATCCAGTTCACGATCGGGAGCATGAGATTTCCATAGTCTGCGACCCCTGCGAGCTCGCCGGGCTCACCGCGTGGAGGGAGGATTTGCTCGCGGAATGTAGGCCATCTACCGCCGGCACTCTAGCATAGGGAGAGGTGTTGATCGGCACTCTTCGGGGTCCTCTGGTGACGTTGTCTTGAGGTATTCGCTGCACCCTGGTCGAGGATGGCGGGTGATCGGCTGGTGTCCGTGGCGACCATCGCCGGGCGAGGTTCCCGGTTAGCGACGGTGGCCTTTAGAATGCAGCCCCTATGTGTACGGTGATCTGGGCGCGACGGGATGGCGGTTATCGGCTGATTTTCAATCGCGACGAGCTGCGCACTCGCCGGCCAGCGGAGCCGCCGCGGCGGCGGCGGGTCGGCGAGCGGCAGGTGTTGGCACCGATCGACGGCGACCGCGGTGGGACTTGGCTGGCGGTCAACGACTGCGGTTGGACGGTTTGCTTGCTGAACCGTGAGGTGGCGCCGCCGGCGGGCGGCTGGGGCCGTCGCGAGAGCCGGGGCTGGATTGTCGATGGTTTGGCCGACGTGCGTGCCTTCGCCGGTGCCGCGGAGCGCCTGGCCGCCATCGAGGCGCAGAGCTTTCGGCCCTTCACTCTGCTCTGCGTGGCGGCCGACGGAAGCGCCCGGGTGGCGACCTCCGACGGTCGCGGCCTCTCCCCCTTGGCATCGCCTCCACAGCCCCTCCTCGCCTCCTCTTCCTTTGATGAGCCGGCGGCTCGGGCGGCCCGCCAGAGGCTCTTCCTGGAACGGCTTTCGAAGGCTGCCGGGGGTGCCGAGGCGGACGCCGCCATGACCGCCTTTCAGCGCAGCCATCGGCCCGCCCGCGGTCCCCTTTCGCCCTGCATGCACCGGCTCGATGCGCGCACCGTCAGCCAGTGTGAGGTGGTGATCGACGGGCCGCGGATCGCCCTCGCCTATGCGGCGGGTCCGCCCTGCCGAACGCCCCTCGGAGAACCCGTTTTGCTCCCGCGAGAACGCTGTAGTACGGTCTTCTCCGGGTAGATGTCTTTGAATTGGCCGCGAGCCTCGAAGGCGCCGGAGGTCAGGCCGAGCGCCGCGGGCAGAAGCGGCGAGGGGAGGAACCACCGCGATGAACGAATCCACGCCGACGGCGGTTCGCTGGCTCAAGGTGCTCGATCACGGCGAGCTACCGGAGGGGCGGGTCAAGCCCGTCACCTGCTCCCACCGCACCGTTTGCATGACCCACTTCGAGGGGCGCTACGGTGCCCTCGACAACCGCTGCCCCCATCAGGGCGGGCCGCTCGGCGAGGGCTCGATCGAGAACGGTAATCTGCGCTGTCCCTGGCACGGTTGGGACTACCATCCGCTGAGCGGCAAGGCGCCGGGCTTCGATGACGGTGTCGAGACCTTTCCGGTGGATGTGCGGGACGACGGCGTCTACGTGCAGCTCCAGCTCGAAGAGCCTCACGTGCGGACGGTCACCGACGTGGTGGCCGAGACCATGGTTGCCTGGGGCATTCGCCAGGTCTTCGGCATGGTCGGCCACTCCAACCTCGGCCTCGCCGACGCCCTGCGCCGGCAGGAGGTGGCTGGCGGCCTGACCTATTACGGCATCCGCCACGAAGGGGCCGCTTCCTTCGCCTGCTCCGCCTACGGCAAGCTCACCGGCCGGCCGGCCGCCTGTCTCGCCATCGCCGGCCCCGGGGCGACCAACCTTCTCACCGGCCTGTGGGACGCCAACGTCGATCGTGCGCCGGTGCTCGCCCTCACCGGGCAGGTGGATACCCAGGTGCTCGGTCCCGGGGCCTTCCAGGAGATCGACCAGCAGGGTGCCTTCGGCAAGGTGGCGCAGTGGTCCCAGCCCTTACTGCACGACAGCAAGCCCGCCGAGCTGGTCAACCTGGCGATGAAGAGTGCCATCCTCAATCGCGGCGTCTCCCACCTGATCTTTCCGGACGAAGTCCAGACCATGCCGGCCGAGGGGGTGCGCTCGTCGAGCCCGGAAGGTCGCCTGACGCCGCGCGAGATCGCTCCGCCGGAGGAGTCCGTGGAGCAGGCGCTGGCGGTGCTGCGGGCGTCCCGGCGACCGGTGATCATCGTTGGCCACGGGGCGCGATTCCGTATGGCCGAGGTCCTGGCCCTGGCCGAGGAGCTCGACGCCCCGGTGCTCACCACCTTCAAGGGCAAGGGCCAGATCGCCGACGATCATCCCCTGGCCTGCGGTGTCCTCGGGCGCAGCGGTACGCCGGTGGCGTCCTACTTCATGAACGAGTCCGATTCGCTGCTGGTCTTTGGAGCGAGCTTCTCGAACCACACCGGGATCACTCCCAAACGGCCGATCATCCAGGTCGACTACGACCCGATGATCCTGGGCAAGTTCCACGCCGTCAAGGTGCCCGTGTGGGGAGAGATCGGAGTGACCGCCCAGTTGCTTCGGCAGCGCCTCGGGGGCCGTGCGGCGAGCCTCGACCCGCGGGCCGAGATCGCTGAGCGTTGGGCCATCTGGCGCGCCGAGAAGGCGCGCCGCGAGAACGAAGAGCGGGGCGAGGGAGTGCACTCGGCGGCGGTCTTTTCGGCCCTCACTCGACAGGCCGCCGAGGATGCCATCATCGCCGTCGACGTCGGCAACAACACCTACTCCTTCGGGCGCTACTTCGAATGCCGTCGGCAGGCCGTCCTGATGTCCGGCTACCTCGGCTCGATCGGGTTCTCCTTCCCGGCGGCGATGGGGGCCTGGGCGGCCACCCAGGAGGCGGATTCAGACTTCGCCGGCCGGTCGGTGATCTCGGTGTCCGGTGATGGTGGCTTCGGGCAGTACTTGGCCGAGCTCACCACCGCCGTCAAGTACGGCATGAACATCACCCATGTGCTGCTCAACAACAGCCAGCTCGGCAAGATCAGCAAAGAGCAGCGGGCCGGCAACTGGGACGTCTGGCAGACCTCGCTGCACAATCCCAGCTTCGCCGCCTACGCCGAGCTCTGCGGTGCCCAGGGCCTGCAGGTGAAGACCGCCGGCGAGCTCGATGGCGCCTTCGAGCGCGCCTTCGCCCATCGCGGCCCGAGCCTGGTGGAGATCCTCACCGACCCCGAGCTGGTGTAGCCGAGCGCCGGCCACCGCCGCGGCCGGATAAACAATCTCCCGAGTCGGTCGTAACTACGGCCGACCGGGTTTTTCGCCGGTTCGACCGAGGGGCGGGCGTTGCGACTGCGAACCAAGCTGACACTGATGTTGCTGCTGTCGTCGGTGGTGCCATTGGCCATCGTCGTGTCCTTTTCCTACTTCAACTCCCAGCGGGCCCTCGAGCGGGCCGTCGAGTCCGAGGCGGACGAGATCGCCGCCCGCATGGAGCGGCGGGTGGACGAGGTCTCGGACCAGCTCGACCGCCAGCTCCCGGCCCTGGCCGAGATTCCACCGGAAATCTGGCTGCAGTCGGAGGAGGGCGATGGCCTCGAGCTGCGTCGTCGCCTCGGCGAGCTGCTCGGCGAGCGGATGGCCTTGGTCGACTCCCTCGAGCTGGTGATGGACCGGCCTTCGTTGCCGAGCCGCATGCGGGTGGAGCTCGAAGATCTCGCCAAGCTCGAAGGCCTCGAAGATCTCGAAAGCCTGGACGAGGTGGAGGAGGAGGTCGAGCGGGTCGTGCAGGCGGCCCAGGCGCTGTTGGCGGAACGAGGCCGCGCGGTGGCCGAGCAACTGCGCTCCGGAACACCACCGCCGCCGGCCCTGCGGCACGAGGACCTGCGCCTCGAAGGTCTCGCCTTGCCCGATGGCGAGGCGCCGCTGCCGGGGCGGATGGTCGGCACTCCGCTGCGCCGGGGCGACGAAGTGGTCGGCCACGTCCGGGCCAGTCTCCGCCTTTCCGAGATCTTTCCGGCGGTGGTCTCCGAGACGCGCCGCGAAGCCGGCGAGATCGCATTCGCGGTGCAGGCCGATGGCACCGTCTTGACGCTCGACGGCAGCGATCGGGAGCGGGTTCAGGAGCTCATCGACGATGGCCACCCGGGCTGGGTGGTGGCGTCGCGCCAGGACCGCCGGTCGGGGGTGCGCTACGGCATCGCGCGGCCGATCCAGCGCTCCCTCGACGAGCTCCGCCTGACGGCGGCGCGCAATTTCGGCTACGGCCTGGTGGTCATCGGCCTGTGCATCGGCAGTATCCTGCCGATCGCGAGCCGCATGAGCCGCTCCATCGAGCAACTCGGTGACGGCGCCCAGCGGCTGGCGCGAGGTGACCTGACGGTGCGCGTTCCGGTGCGCTCGAAGGACGAGATCGGCAGCCTGGCGCAGACCTTCAATCGCATGGCTTCGGACCTCGGCGATCACCAGCAGCGCCTGTTGTCCCAGGAGCGTGAACGCAAGGAGGCGGAGCTCGAGTCTCGCCTGCTGGCGGCCGAGCACGATCGCAAGAGCGAGGAGCTCGAAGAGGCGCGTCGCTTCCAGCTTTCGTTGCTGCCGGCCCGCATGCCGGCGCTGCGCCATTTCGAGATCGCCGTCGCCATGACCACGGCGACCGAGGTCGGCGGCGACTACTACGATTTTCGGGCTTTGCCCGATGGCCGCTTGCTGCTCGCCATCGGCGATGCCACCGGCCATGGCGCCGCCGCCGGCACCATGGTGACGGTGGTCAAGAGTCTGTTCGTGGCGGCTCGGCCCGAAATCACGCCGGCGGTCTTCCTGCAGGAATCGACGGAGACCATCAAGGCGATGGGCCTGGGGCGGCGCGCCATGTCCTTGTGCGTCGCCTCTGTCGCCGGTCGGGACCTGGTGCTGTCGGCGGCCGGCATGCCGCCGGCCTTCCTACATCGGGCGGCGCGCCGGGAGACCGAAGAGCTCGTGCTGCCGGGCACGCCCCTGGGAGCGATGAAAGGCTTTCCGTACCGCGAGGCGAGGCTGCGCCTCGAGACCGGTGACACGCTGCTGCTGATCACCGATGGCCTGCCGGAGCAACTCGACGCCGACGGCGAGCCGCTGGGCTACGAGCGCACGCGGGAGCTGTTCGACGGCCTGGCGGAGGAAGAGCCGCAGACGATCGTCGATGCCCTGTCGCGGGCGGCCGGGCTGCAGGAGGCGCCGGGCGACGACGCCACCTTCCTGGTGCTGCGCTGCATCGCGCCGACCAGCGGCCCGAGCGGTATCGTGCCTTCCTGAAGCGCGCCGGCCCCTACGGCACCGGGCACTCGCCGCGCAGAATCTGGGCCAGAAAAGACGCCACGATGACCGCCGTCACGGCACCGTAGAGCAGCCGTCGGCGCCAGATGAGGGCGGTGGGTTGGGTTTTCATGATTCCTTGGCCTCTGTCGTCTACTGGACCGTTGCCGACCAGGCGGAAGTGTTTCCCGATTCGAAGCCGTCGACCAGCAGGGTCGACCCCGGGTTGAGCTCCGGCCGGCGATCGAGCTGGCGGAGATAGGCGAGCAATGCGTCGACCTCACCCTGGGGCAGACCCGAGACCCGGCGGTGAGGCTGGGCGCGGGCGAGATCATCGACCGTCGAGACCAGCAGCGCGTCGAGGCTGAGGCTCTGGAACGACGGCAGCTTTACGATTTCTACGGTGTTCGTCGTCCCGGCGTTGAAGCTCAGGCCCGCCAGGCGCTGGCGTCGCCAGTTGGTGTGACGCCAACCGGGATCGTTGCCGGTCGCGGGCAGCGTGAGGGTGCGGATCGTCCCGTTGACGGCGACTTCGACTTCGAGCTCGCCGCTCGAGCTGTAGCGCAGCTCGAGGGCACCGGCGCCACCGCTGCCGCCGTCGATGCCGGCGAGGGTGAGGCGAGAGCCGTTGCCATCGAGCTCGACGTAGGAGCGCCCCTGAACGGTGTCGTCGTTGTTGAGGTCGACATACTGATCGACGATACGGGCGCCGTTGGTCGGGGTGCCGGACTCGGCCTGCAGGTTGACGCCGCCGGCGATCTCGAAGACCTCTTCGAGGCTCGCCGCGGAGCCATCGTGAAAGTAGGGGGCGGTCTCCCACACTCCGAGAAGGGTCGGTGTATCGATGCCGGTCAGCGGGTTGCCGAGGCGGTCGCCGGAGGTCGTGCGCAGGGTTCCGACATCGTGCAGGGTGGCGCTGCTGCGGGTGCTGTCGGTGAAGGCGGTCCCGAGATGGCAGGCATCGCAGCCCTGCTGTCGAAAAACGTTGCGTCCGGCGATGGCTGCGGCGGTCAAGTTGCCGTCCTCGGCGCGGTAGGGGCTGCGGGGCAGGCTCGAGCGGCCGAGCGAGGCGACATAGGCGGCGAGCTGGTCGAGGGCCGCGCTGAGGCCTGCCTTGGCGGCGCCGAGAGGGTCCGAGGTGGCGTCGAAGTCGCTGTCCGCCATGAAGCCGCTGCCGCCGAAGGCGCCCCGGACATCGTTCTCGAAGTCCTGGATCTCGTCGAAGTTGGCGCTCCAGTGGACGTTGCCGTGGGCCATGCCGCCGCGGCCCAGCAGGCTGGTGGTGTTGCGGAATCCCTCGCCGCGGCCGGTGAAGTCCCACACCCGGCCGTCATGGCCACCGTCGAGGTGGCAGGTGGCGCAGCTCAGGTAGCCCTCGGCGCTCATCCGCCGGTCGGAGGCGTTGTAGAAGATGCGCTTGCCGGCGAGGACGTCGCTCGAAAGGGTCTCGCTGGTGACGGTGGCGACTTCGCTGGTGGCCACCGTGCGCTCTCCGCGACGCAACAGTCCAGAGGTCTCGAGCACGGTCAGGCTGCGGCCGAGGAAGTTCTTGACGAAGGTGCGCTCCGTCGCCCCGTCGAGGCAGACCCCTTGGGGAGCGGAGCCCACCGCCAGGCGAGTGACGAAGCTCGCCAGGCTGCCGGAGCCCTCCGCCGCCAGGGCGTCGAGAATCAAGACTTCGTCGTTGCCCTGCAGGGTGAGGAAGAGGTAGTCCCCGAGGGGCGAGTAGGCGATCGCGCTGGCCGAGTCGCTGTTGTCGATGTCGAGGCTGTCGACCACCTCGCCGCTGCTGCGATCGACCCGGGTGAGGAGGTTGCGAACGGTGTTGTCCTGGTCGAGGTCGTTGGCGAAGACCAGGCCACGCTCGCTGTTGGGCTTGTTCGAGGTCACCCAGGCGGAAGCGGAGTCGGGGGCGAGAGCGATCGCCGTCAGGTAGTTGGGCACGCCGCGGCCGGAGGCGGTGCCGTCGCGGTGGAGATCACCGCCGAGCTTGGGTAGGCGCAGGGCGCGGCGAAGGGTGAAGGCCGCGGCGTCGATCTCCCAGACTTCGGCCCAGTCCTTGGCGGAGAGGAAGCGGGTCACCAGCAGGGTCTGACCATCGCCGCTGACGGTGAGGGCGCGGGGTGTCGGACCGACCTCGAGACGGCCCGTTTCAGTGCGGCCACTGGCGCTGTAACGGCGCACTTCACCGCGCCCCTCGAGGGCGACGTAGGCGGTGTCGCCGGCGGGCGAGAAGACGATACCCGTCGGCGCGCTGCCCCAGCCCAGGCCGAGGGTCTCGAGGAGTCCGCCGCCGGGGCCGAGGATGCGCACCGTATCGTCGTCGCGGCAGGCGATCCAGATCTCGCCGGCGCCGGAACGGGCGAGGCTGCGTGGGCCATCGCAGACGGCGGTCTCGACCTGGGCGGTGAGGGAGTCGGCATCGAGGGCGAAGACCGAGTCGTTGTCCGGGTTGACGGTCCAGACGCGGCGGCCGGCGACGTCGCACAGCAGCGCTCCGCTGGCCTGCGGAGCGGGACCGGTGGCGGGGGTGGTGACGGTGACGGTGAGGGCCCGAGAGGCCAGCGAGCCGGCGGCGTCGCGCACCTGGGCGGTGGCCTGATAGTGGCCGTTGGCGCCATAGGTGTGGCTCACCGCAGGGGTCGCCGACCAGGCGGTCTTGGGGCTGCCGTCGCCGAAGTCGAAGCGGTACTCGAGGCTGCCGCTCTCGGGATCACTGCCGCTGGCGGTCAAGGTCACGCTCTCGCCCGGTGCCAAGGGGTAAGCGGAGGCGGTCAGGCTGTCGAGGCTCGGCGGATCGTTGCCGCCGAGGGTGGAGCCGGTGGAAAAGCTGAAGGAGTAGCCGACCATGCCGTTGCCGGCGGCGTCCTCGATGCCGCCCGCCGGCAGGATCACCTCGTAGGTGGTGTCGGCCTGCAGGGGTTGGTCCGGCGTGAAGGTCAGGACGTCATCGAAGGCGAAGGTCAAGCGGCCGCCAACGGCGCCTCCGCCCACCGGTCGCAGGATGAAAGTGACGCCGTTCACCAGGGTCGAGGTCTCGAGGGTCTCGTGAATCAGCAGGCTGATCGGCGCTCCCACCGGGTAGCCGGTACGACCGGCCCGGGGGATGTGGTACCCGACGCTCGGTCCGCGCGTGTCCGGTGCCGCCTGGTGAGCCCAGATGGCCATTCCCTGGTGTGGTCCGACGCCGCCGGTGACCAGCAGATTGCCGATCGGGAGAGCGAATTGACTGGTGTCGATGCCGGTACCGCCGTCGTTGGTGCGCACGGTGTTGGCGCCATCGAGGTCGAGCACCGACTCGAAGGTGCGCATGTCGACCTTGTGGCTGCCCATGAAGGCGAACTCGTCCTGGAACTGGATGTACATGGAGGCGTCGCCCGGCAGCGAGCGATCGGTGACGAAGCGCAGATCGGTGGGATCGGTGAGGTCGACCACCCGCATGCCGTTGCCGCCGGTGCGGTAGGGGAAGACGGCGTAGAGCTTGCCGTCGCCACCCCACAGCTCGGGCCAATAGCCACCGGGACCGCCGGTGGTGAGGACGTCGAGGAGCACCGGATTGGATGGGTCGCTGATGTCGTAGGTGGCGACGCCGGTGCGGCTCTGGTCGGAGGCGAAGATCAGCAAATCGCCGAGAATGAAGGGGTGACCGACGACGCCGGTGAGCCCGAGGTGGTCCCAGCGCGCCAGCTCCGTGCCGCGTAGGGCGAGCACGGCATCGCCGCCGACTTCACCGTAGGACCAGTAGGTCGGCCCGGCGAACCAGGGCTGGAACAGGGAGCCGCGCACGCCGGCGCCATCGAGCTGCGGGAAGCTGGTGCGTTCGACCACTCCCGGAGTGGTGGCGCGGAAGGACCAGGGAGCTTCCGGCGGCCAGTTGGGACCGATCACCAGGTAGTCACCGCTCTTCAAGTAGCCGTGGGCGTTGATCGGCATCGGCGAGATCCCCAAGGTGCTCGTCACCTGGGGATCGCTGGGATCGGAGAGGTCCCAGGTGCGCACCTGAAAGTCCGAGTTCGGCTGGCTGGCGGGTAGCTCCGGAACGGTGAACAGCAGGCCGTTGTGGTACGCGATGATCGCCGTGCGGCCTTGCTCGGGAGCGTTGAGGCCGCTGAGCAGGGCTCCAGGGGTCTGGGGAACGTTGGGAAACCCGCTGGCACTGCCGCGCAGCAGCGGCGATTCAGCGGTCAGGTTCGGAGGAAAGAGGAAGAGGGCGAGGAGGCCGCACCATCGGCAAAGGGGTGACTTCATCAGCTCACTTTCTGAACTACCTTCAGAGAACAACAACCATCACATGCGCGAAATGCTATCAGACGGCTGAAGGCCGCCGGGTCCCCGGGAATGGGGAAGAAGGGAAGTGGCGGCCCCAGGGCAGGGGCCGCCGGAATCACTGCGGGGCCTCGTCGTCCTAGAGGGCCTCTCCCTCGTGTTCGTACGGCTCGTTGTCGTAGGGCTCGAACCTCGGACGGTCGCGGTCCGGAATCAGATGGCACGGCACGTAGGTGTCGATGCAGTGCTTGTGGCTCGGATGGCAGACCCACTCGTTGGGGTCGTTGATGGCGTCCCAATCGGTCGGCACCGGGTTGCAGTGGCAGGAGGTGTAGGGGCAGTTGGCGCGATCGGCGGTGGTGGCGGTGAAGGCCACCGGTGCCACGCCGGCCACGAAGTTCGACGGACCCGGAAGATACTGATCGGGAATGCCGTCGTTGGTGGTGTCGACCTTGACCTTGGCCGCCTGCAGATCACGCTCCTGGTGCGACCACACGGAGAAGGTGCCGGGGCCGAGGGAGATGTCGCGGCTCAGCTCGCGCGTCGTGCCCTCGCCGGCGACCGGCGTGAAGACCATCTTGATGCGCAGCTCGAGGGGGGCTTCGTAGCTACCACCGAAGTCCGAGTCCTTGAAGATCTTCATCTCGGTGATCGGCTGCTTGCCATCGAGGCTGACGGCGACATGGTAGGTGCCGCACTCATTCTCGAGCAGGTCACGGCTGGCCAACGACATGGCGAGGAGCTGAATGCGGGTCACGGCGACGCCGTTCTGGTCGAAGGGGGCGTCGTCGAGCCGCTCGACGATGGTGTCGACGGTGCCGAGCTGGCGGGCCGGCTCGGTGGCCAGGGGCGCACCCTCGAAGGCGATGTTGCCGGTGAACGGCAGCGAGCCTTCACAGAAGAAGTCGGCCGGGATTGGGTCGTGCTCGAAGGTCGAGTAGGTGAATCCACCAGCGGTCGTGCTCCAGACGTCGGCGCCACGGTAGATCATGTCGTCGGCCAGAACCGGGGCTCCCACCAGCAGGAGCACGGCGATGCCGAAGGCCCAACACTTCGTCGACTTGTACATGGTTTCTCCTTTCACGGACTAGAGAACACTCAAACTCGCCCTCTCGCGGCGGAAAGAGGTCCGAGTCCTGACCGAGACCACGGTGGTCTCGGAATTCCGGAGATATTGAATACTCGGAGTATAGCATATTTTCGAACTCATGACTTTCGGAAGGGTGAGAAACTCTCGTTCCGGGCGGTCCGTATCTGGTGCGAACGGAGGTGTGTCCTTGATGCTGAAGAATTTGCGGTGGTTGGCCGGGTTGGCGATTTTCCTGGCTCTCGGTTGTACATCCCTGGCTCCGGCGCCGGTTGCTCCCCCGACGGCGGAGAGTCCGCTGCCGGTGGATCCCGCGGTGCGGGTCGGCAAGCTCGACAACGGTTTGACCTACATCATTCGGGCCAATGGCAAGCCCGAGGGCCGGGCCGAGCTTCGTCTGGTTGTCGATGCGGGCTCGCTCCTCGAAGAAGACGATCAGCGGGGATTGGCGCATTTCTTGGAGCACATGGCCTTCAACGGCAGTCGCCACTTTCAAGAGCAGGAGCTGGTGGACTACCTGGAGTCGATCGGGATGCGCTTCGGGCCCGATATCAACGCCTCCACCTCCTTCGACGAGACCATCTACATGCTGACGGTGCCGACGGACGATCCCCTGATCCTCGATCGCGCCTTCTTGATCCTCGAAGACTGGGCCCACGGCATTGCTTTCGATCCCGCCGAGATCGACAAGGAGCGCGGCGTGGTGATCGAAGAGTGGCGCCTCGGCCGCGGTGCCGGTGCCCGGCTGCGGGACAAGCAGCTGCCGGTGCTGCTGCAGGGCTCGCGCCATATCGAGCGCCTGCCGATCGGTGAGGTCGCGGTGCTCGAATCGGCGCCGAAGGAAGCCTTCGAGCGCTTCTACCGCGACTGGTACCGGCCCGACCTGATGGCCGTGATCGCCGTCGGCGACTTCGATCCGGCGGCCATCGAGGCCACCATCGAGCAGCGCTTCGGTCGCCTCGCCGCGGTCGCGGATCCCAGGCCGCGACCCAGCTTCGAGGTGCCGGCCCACGAGGAGACCCTGTTCTCGATCGAGTCCGATCCCGAGATCTCCACCAACGCCGTGGCGGTGCACTTCAAGCTGCCGCCGGAGGGCGATGGCACCTATGGCGACTACCGCCGCGGCCTGGTGGAGCTGCTCTACCTGCGGATCTTCAATCAGCGCTTGGCGATCGCCGCCCGCGAGGCGGAGGCGCCCTTCTTGGTGGCCTCCGCGGGGCGCGGCGGCCTGGTGCGGGCCGGTGGTCTGTTCTCGCTGTCGGCGGGGGTCGAGGCCGGAGGAGCCGAGAAGGGTTTGGCGGCGCTCCTGACGGAGGCCGAGCGGGCGACCCGCTTCGGCATCACCGCCGGTGAGCTCGAGCGCGCCAAGGAGGAGGTCTTGCTGTTCTACGACCAGGCCTTGGTCGAGCGCACCAAGACGCCGTCGGCGCTGTTTGCCTCGGAGTACACCCGCCACTTCCTGCAGGGCGAGCCGATTCCGGGGATTGCGCGCGAGGTCGACCTGGTGCGCCGCTATCTGCCGGAGATCACCGCCGCCGAAGTCCAGGCGGTGGGTGATCGTTGGATTCGTCGCGGCAGCCGAGTGGTGGTGGTGACGGCGCCGGAGTCGGCGGCGGCGGAGCTGCCCGGCGAGGCCGAGCTCGCCGGCGTTTTGGCCGCCGTGGCCGAGGCCGAGATCGAGCCCTACGAGGATTCCGTGGTCGATCGGCCTCTGCTCGCCGAACGCCCGCAACCGGGAACCATCGTCGCCGAGTCGCGGGTCGCCGAGATCGACCTCACCGAGTGGCGCCTCAGCAACGGCGCCAAGGTGCTGCTGCGCCCGACGGATTTCCAGAACGATCAGATCTTGATGGTCGGCTTCAGCCCGGGCGGCCACTCCCTGGTCGCCGACGAAGACTTGCCCTCAGGCTTGCTCGCCACCACCCTGATGGACGAAGGCGGTCTCGGCGAGTTCGATCGGGTCCAGCTTTCGAAAGCTCTGGCCGGGGTGGCCGCCGGCGCCCAGGTGTTCATCACCGAGCTCGAGGAGGGCTTGACGGCGACCGCTTCCGGGGGCGCCCTCGAGGAGATGTTCGAGCTCGTCTACCTACGCTTCACGGCGCCGCGGGTGGATGCCGCGGCGGTGGCGACCCATCTGTCCCGCCGGCGGGCGCTGCTCGAGAATCGCGCCGCCAGCCCGGGCACGGTGTTCGGCGACCGCATGATCGCCGCCCTCACCCAGGACCACCCGCGCAGCCAGCCACCGTCCCAGGAAATGCTCGACCGCGTCGACCTCGGGCGTGCCGAAGCCATCTACCGCGATCGCTTCGGAGATGCCGGCGACTTCACCTTCATTCTGGTGGGCAACTTCGAGCCCGATGAGCTGCGCTCGCCGGTGGAGCGCTTCCTGGCGTCGCTGCCGGCGGCCGGCCGCGAGGAGAGCTGGCGCGACGTCGGCGTTCGGGCACCCGGCGGCGTGGTCGAGGTCGAAGTGCTGAAGGGGCTCGAGCCGAAGGCTACGGTACAGATGATATTCAACGGTCCGGCCCGCTGGAGTCGCGAGTCGGTCCATGAGATGGCGACCCTCGAAGAGGTCGTTCGCACCCGCCTGCGGGAGGTGCTGCGGGAGGATCTCGGCGCCACCTACGGCGTCCAGGTGTCGGGAGTGATCGAGGCCCGCCCGGTGGAGCGGGCGGTATTCCAGGTCGCCTTCGGCTGTGCGCCGGAGAAGGCCGACGAGCTGCGTCAGCGGGTGCTCGACGAAATCGCCCGACTACAGCGGGAAGCGGTGACGGCGGAAGAGCTCGACAACGTGATCGAAGCGCAGACTCGGGAGCGGGAGCTGCTCCTCAAGCAGAATGGCTTCTGGATCGGGGTTTTGAAGTCCTACGAGACCCTCGGCCTCGATCCGCGGCTGATCCTGGCCTTCGATCAGCTCACCGGCCGCATGACCCCCGAGATTCTGCTCGATGCGGCAAAGCGCTACATCGATGCGGAGCGCTACGTGGTGGGAGTGTTGCGACCGGAGGCCGTCGCCGAAGCAGCGGCCGAGCCGGTCGCCGAATAGCGGCCGTCAGGTGGCGACCTTGACCATCAGCTTGCCCTGGTTGCTGCCGTCGAACAGCTTGAGCAGGGCCTGAGGGGCGCTCTCGAGGCCTTCGACGATGTCCTCGCGGGCCTCGATCTTGCCCTGCTGGATCCAGCCGCCGAGCTCCGCCACCGCTTCGCCGTAGCGCTCCTGATAGTCGAAGACGATGAAGCCTTCCATGCGCGCCCGCTGGATCAACAGCGCGACGTAGTTGGCCGGGCCCGGCTGCGGCTCGGTGGCGTTGTACTGCGAGATGGCGCCGCAGATGACCACCCGGGCGGCGCGATTGATCGAGCGCAGGGCGGTGTCGAGGATGACGCCGCCGACGTTGTCGAAGAAGACATCGACTCCTTGCGGGCAGGTTCGCCGGATGTCCTCGTGGAGGTCTTCCGTGGTGCGGTAGTTGATGGCGTCGTCGAAGCCCAGGTCGTCGGTCAGCCAGCGGCACTTGTCGTCGCTGCCGGCGATGCCGACGACGCGGCAACCCTTGATCTTGGCGATCTGTCCGACCAGTGATCCGACGGCGCCGGCGCCGCCACTCACCAGCACCGTCTCGCCGGCTTGTGGCGCGCCGACGTCGAGCAGGCCGAAGTAGGCGGTCATGCCGATCATCCCGAGGGGGCCGAGGGCGAGGGTCGGCGGTACGCCGGCGGGGATCGCCGTCAGCTCTTTGGCGGAGATCGCGGCGTACTGCTGCCAGCCGAGGGCACCGGCCACCAGACTGCCGACGGGGAAGGCGTCGTCCGGAGACTCGACGACCTCACCAACGGCCAGGCCGCGCATCACGGTGCCAAGCTCGACCGGTGGAATGTACGACTTGCGGTCGTCCATCCAGCCTCGCATCGCCGGGTCGAGGGAGAGGTAGAGGGAGCGCACCAGCACCTCGCCGGCGGCGGGGCTGGAGACACTTCCCTGGACCACTTCGAAATCGCTGGCCTTGGGAAGGCCGACGGGGCGGGCGACGAGAAGAACTTGCAGGTTGCTGTCAGCCATGAGAAATGCTCCTTGGGTCGGCGCCTATTTGAGGCCGATGGCGACGGCCACGGCGAGGGCGATGGAGCCCGCGATCCAGACCTTGATCATGAAGGGAAAGATGAGTCGTACCCAGCGGTCGTAGGGAATCCCGGCGAGGGTCAGGATACCGATCAGAACGGCGTTGGTCGGCACCAGAATATTGGTGAAGCCGTCACCGAACTGGTAGGCGAGGACGGCGATCTGCCGTGAGATGCCGACCAGGTCCGCGAGCGGCGCCATGATCGGCATGGTGACGAAGGCCTGGCCGCTGCCGGAGGGGATGAACAGGTTGCACAGGGACTGCACCAGAAACATGCCGATGGCGGCGCCGGTGGCGCCCATCTGTTGCAGCGGTGCGGCGATGCCGTGGATCACCGTGTCGATGACCTTGCCGTCGTTGAGGACCGTCTCGATGGCCCGCGCGACGCCGATGATCAGGGCCGTCGAGGTGAGCTCGGCGGCGCCGTCGCAGAAGGCCTTGGCGGTCTTGCTGGGAGCGATGCCGCCGAGCAGGGCGACGAGCACCGACAGGGCGAGGAAGAGGCTACCCATCTCGACCAAATACCAGCCCTTCGCCTTGATGCCCCAGATCAACAACACGAGGGCGGCGATGAGGGCGATCAGCACCAGGACGTGGCGCAGCGTGAGGGGTGCCTTCTCGGGCGCTTTCATGTTCGCAGGCACCGGGATTCCGGCCACCAGGCTCTGGTCTGGATCGGCTTTGATGCGGCGCGCGTAGCGCCAGACGTGGTGTAGGCCGATGACGAAGAAGACCGCCAGCAGAATCCAGCGGAAACCCTGGGCCGACGCCGGCTCGACGCCGGCGATGCCCTGGGCGATGAGCACCGTGAAGGGATTGATGGCGGCGGCCCCGTAGCCGACGCCGTAGCCGATACAGACCACCGCGACGGCGGTCACGGTGTCGAACCCGAGGGCGACGAAGAGGGTGATCAGGACCGGGATGAAGGGGATGTATTCCTCCGCCATGCCGATGGTCGAGGAGCCCACCGCAAAGGCCGCCATGGCGCCGGCGACCAGCCAGAAGGGCCGGTGGCCGAGCAGGTCGATGAGTCGGCTGATGCCGGCATCGACGGCACCGGTGGCGCGAAAGACGGCGAAGAAACCGCCGACGATGAAGATGAAGAAGATGATCTCGGCGGTGCTGTGGATGGCGAAAGAGCGCGGAATCGCCGAGAAGACGGTGATCGGCGACAGATTCGGCGGCTCTTCGAGCACCTGGTAGGTGCCGGGCTCCACCTGCTGTCGGCCCTGCTCGTTGGTCACCCGCTGGAACTCTCCGGCCGGCAGAACCAGGGTCATCAGGTAGGCCAGCACCACCATCCCGAAGAGCAGAACCAGGGTGTGGGGAACGCGAAAACGCGACTCTTTCATCTCAATCCTCCCGCGAGCTTGGTGGGCGCAGGATAGCAGTCCTGGAACGGTCCCTTCTGCCGCTGATCAGGAGAAGGCCTCGATCGTCCTCAGCGCCTCGTCGGAGGAGTCGGTGAGGGTCAGGTGCTGGGCCCAGGGATGGCCGTCGGCGAGCCTTCGGAGCAGCGGAAAGACCGGCTTGACGTCGCTCCAGTAGGCCTCGCCGAGGAGGATCATGGGGCTCGGCGGGCCGAAGGTCTGGTAGTGGTTCTGGGTGACGTCCTGGAAGATCTCCTGGATGGTTCCGGGTCCACCGGGAGCGAAGATCAGGCCATGGTGGGCGATGGTCACCAGACCGTCCTCGCGCACGCTGTTGGCGAAGTACTTTGCGATCCACGAGGCGAAGACCGTCGACGGCTCGTGACCGTAGAGCCAGGTCGGCACCGCCAGGCTGCGACAGGTCTCGAGGTCGGTCGGGCTGAGGGGGAAGCGCTCGCGCACCTCCCAGGCGGTCGCCAGCCAAGCCTCCCGGGGCTTGTATCCGGGGGCCGGCGCCAGCAGGCCGAGGGCCTCGTCGAGGTCGTCCGCAGAGCGCTCGGCGAACCAGGCTCCGAGGTGGCAAGCCTCCATCGCTCCCGGACCGCCGCCGCTCACCATCAGATAGCCGCGCCGGGTCAGGCGCCGAGTCAGACGAGCCACCTGCCGGAAGCTGGGATCGGTGCGCTGTAGCGAGTGACCTCCCATCACGCCGACGACGCGGTGACCGGCGATGGCCTCTTCGAGGGCATCGCTCATGGCGTGATCGTGAAGACGGCGGGCGAGGGTCTCGGTCAGGCTCGGGGGATTGGCTCGACCGGTGTCTCGATAGTGCTGCCAGATGCGCCCATCGGGAGTTTGCTGGTAGCTCTCCTTGCGTTGCCGGTCGTAGCCGGCGAGCAGCTCCTCGGGCGAGTAGAGGGTGCCGCGGTAAGGGCGATAGGGGAGATCCGGGAGGGTCGGCAAGAGGATCGCGCCGGAAGCCGGCGATGGCGCCTGGTCGAAGCGACAACCGAGGAAAACGGTGCCGCGGAGGTCGCGGTCCCGGAAGAGATGCTCCCGGCCTCTCAGGTCGAGGCCTTGAAAGACGTGGTCGGCGAGATCTTCGCCTCGCGCGATCAGGTGGTCGAGCTCGTGGAGGGTCTCCACTTCTCGGTGCTTCATGTTGCCCTCCCATCGGAGTCGGGTTTGCCAGCGACGTTGGGCGCGATTCTGCGCTGGTGCCGTCGATTTGCCAAGGGGAGGGAGAGGTCTTTTCAGCGCTTACTGAATGCTAGATTGAGCTTTATTTCTTGCGCCAGATTGTATGCATCTGTACACTAAAAGAAATCATGGAGTTTCGATGTGTTCAAGCCGCCACGAGGCACGGTTCGGGGGGACCGGTGGCAAGCTTTGGTCTCGTGGTGGATTTCCAGGCCCGTTGTGGGCCGACTCGCGATGGAACCACCCAGGAGGAATTTGTTCATGCGACTCAAGTGCATTTCTTTAGTGGCCGTTTCGCTGTTGCTCGCCGGCGCGGCGTTGGCCGACAAGAGTGATTTCAAGATCGGGGAAGATGGCAGCGTCGAGGTGAAAGGCCAGTACTACGGGGATATGCTGGAGTTCCAGCTCTCCGAGCAGTTCAAGCGTGGCGGCCACCGTTGCGCCAGCCAGGACTTGACCGCCCTCGAGGAGCGGATTTTGTTGGCTCAGCCGTCGGATTGCTCCTTCAGCTCGACCACCATCCAGTCCGAGTACGACCCGTCCAACGGGGACACCTACACCATTCCGGTGGTGTTCCACATTATTTCCCGCACCAACGGCACGGGCAACATCGCGAACACCTTGATCACCAGCCAGGTCGACATCCTGAATGAGGATTTTCGCGCCCTCGCCGGCACCCCCGGTGGCCCAGGGACGGACACCAAGATCCAGTTCGTGCTCGCCAGCACGGATCCCAACGGCAATGCCACGTCGGGCATCAATCGGGTGACCAGCAACGCCTACTTCACGGACCCTGGTCCGGGCGCCTTCAACGACATGAAGCAGGCGCTGCGCTGGGATACCACCCGCTACCTCAACATCTACACCAACGATGCCGCCGGCAACCTCGGCTATGCCACCTTCCCGCAGCAGGACGCGGGCAGCGTCAATGACGGCGTGGTGTTGCTGTACTCGTCCGTCGGACGCAACTCCCCGGGCGGTGGTATCTACAACCAGGGTCGTACGGCGACCCACGAGGTCGGTCACTACCTCGGTCTGTTCCACACCTTCCAGAGTGGCTGTGGCTCGGCCAGCTCGCCGTTCACCACCGGTGACTTGCTCGCCGACACGGAGCGTCAGAGCGCGCCGAACTACAACTGCCCGAACGCCAGTAGCTGCAGCAGTCGTGATCCGATCGAGAACTACATGAACTACACGCAGGACACCTGCATGGATCGCTTCACCGGTCAGCAGACCAACCGCATGCGTTGCTCGCTGATCAACTACCGCAGCACCCTGGTGGGCGGTACCGGCGGTCCCGGTGGTGGCGCGCCGTGCACCAACTGCGAGCAGTACAGCGGCAACCTGACCGGCACCGGCGACGCCGATGCCCAGCCCAACGGCACCTGGTACTTCTCGGCCGCCGGCACCCATCAGGGTTGGCTCGAGGGTCCGGGCTCGGCCGACTTCGATCTCGAGCTCTACCGCTGGACCGGCCGCTGGACGCGGGTCGCCCAGTCGGTCAGCAGCACGTCGTCGGAGCAGATCACCTACAACGGCGCGCGCGGTTACTACTACTGGCGCGTGGTTTCCTACAGCGGCAGCGGCTCCTACGACTTCTACCTCGATCGTCCGTAGAAGCTCCGCTAGCTCGTTGTTGGACGAAAGCCCGCTTCGCTTCGGCGGAGCGGGCTCTTTGTTTGGGTCGAGAGGTTTGGGAGTAATTGCATCGGATGGTGCAATTTTGTATATTTGCACTCTGGTGTGCAATTTCTTATGATGGCACCCATGGGTGCAAGAAACGCCGTCCGTGGTGTCCTCATCGCCGACGTCGTCGCCTCGCGTCGGGCGAGCGACTTCGCCGCCGTGCGCGAGCGCGTGCTGGCCGCTGCCTCGACCGACCACCGCCGAGAGGGCTGGATCGAAGCGCCCTATGCGGTCACCGCCTGGGACGAGTTCCAAGGTCTTGCGAGCGGTCCCCAGCATCTGCCTCGAATGGTGTTCGATCTGCGGCTGCGTTTTCAGCCCCTCGAGCTGCGCATCGGGCTCGGCGTCGGCGAGGTGCAGCGCAGCTCTGCCGAATCGCTCAACCTGTCGGCGACGGGGCCGGCCTTCGAGCGGGCCCGCAACGCCCTCGAGGCCCTGTCAGGACCCACTGGCAAGATCCCCACTCGCACCCGCTTCGGTAGCCCCGATGGAGCGCTCGATCGGATGGTCAACCTGATCTACGGTTTGCACGACTCCCTGGCCGCCAAGACCAGTCGCCGCCAATGGGAGACGATCCTCGCCTGGAGCGCCGCAGCCGATGGCGAGGAGGCGGCCCGGCGGCTCGGTTTGGCGGGCCCTTCGACTGTCAGCCGCAATCTGCGTCGCGGCGCCTACTGGCAGATGATCGAGGTGCGGGACTCGCTGGTCGAGCTGCTCGCCGACTGGCATCGGCGCTGGCGCTCGCAGGCGTCGACCTGAGAAACTCGCGGCCATGATGCCCGTCACCGTGGTCGACTTCCTGGCGCTACTCCTGGTCCACGGGATGGTGGCCTTTCTGCGCCCCTCGGCCACGCCTTCGAACGGTCTGCGCGGCGTCGCCGGTGCGGCGCTCCTGCGTTTTCTGCTCAGCGTCCTCGTCCTGACGCTGTTCACCGCCAACGATCCCCGACTGCTGCGTTTTCAGCTCGTGCTGCTCACCGCCGTCGGCGCACACGCGGTGGTCGATCTGGTGTCGCGCCGTCGGCTGGCGAAGACCGGTCCACGGGCCTTCCTGCTCGTCCAGTCGGTCCATGGTGTCCTGGTGCTGGTGAGCGCCCTGATGCTCGACAGTGCCCCGGGCGACCGCCTGGCGGAGCTTCTCGCCCTCAGTCGTGATCAGGGTCCGGCTCTTCTGCTGGCGGCCGCCATCTATGCCTTGGTGATCTTCGGTGGGGGACACTTGATCGCCCTCGTCTTGGCCCCTTTCGCCGCCCAGCTCGACCTGCCCACGGCCGAAGGCCGGGGCCTGATCCTGGCGGGACGCTACATCGGCTGGCTCGAGCGCTTCTTGCTGTTGACGGCGGTGGTCGCCGATTGGCCGGCCACCTTCGGCTTGGTGCTGGCCGCCAAGTCGGTCTTTCGCTTCCCGGAGCTCAAGGAGCACGGCCGCGATCGTGGCTTCGCCGAGTACTTCCTGATCGGAACCCTGCTGAGCGTCGCCCTGGCGGCCGCCGGAGGCCTTGCCCTGGCTCGTCTGCCGATCTGGCTCGCGGTGGGGCCCTGAGGCTTTTCGCCAGCGCTTCCGATAGGCTCGCCGGTGTTGAAGATTCTGCCCTTCGCCGCTCTGCTGGCGATCATCACCTGGTCCTGCGCTGAGCCCACCACGCCGGTGGCGCCGCCGGAGACCGCCCGCCTGGACGTCGCCGCCGAGCTGACGGCGGACCTCGAGGCCCCGCGTCATTCTTCCGATGGCGGTGGTCGGGCCTGGCTGGAGGAGGCGACGGCGGTGCGAGCCGGGGACTCGGGACGCTGGCAGCTGCACTACGAAGCGGGACCCGAGGGGGTCGCCGTCGGCGGCATGGTCTTCCTCCAGGTATCGCCCTTTTGGGGTTGGGGGACGCCCCAGGTCGAGGTGCCGGAGGCGCCCGGCTACAGCCGCGTCACCACCTCTGCCGAAGGCGTCGAGCTGAGCCCTCGGACCCTCGGCCCCCAGCTCCTCGCGGTGACCGTCGGCGGGCGTCCCTTGGGGGCCGGCGAGCGCCTGCGCTTCGACCTCGGCGCCGGCCCCGCCGGGCTGCGGGCGGACACCTACGCGGAGCGCGAGTCGCGCTTCTGGATCGCCGTCGACGGCGACGGCGACGGCGTCCGTCAGTGGATCCGAGATGCTCCTGGAGTCGACGTGCTGGCGGGGCCGCCGGTGAGGCTGGCGGTGGTCTTGCCATCGACGGCTCCTCCCGGCGCCGAGGTCAGCCTTTCGCTGGCCTGGCTCGACGCCGTCGGCAACGCCACCGAAGCCGCCGGCGTCACCGTGACGCTGACCAGCGAAGCCCCGGGCCTGGAGCTCCCGGGAGAGCCCCTGGAGCTCGCCGGGGGCAGCCGTCGGGTGACCCTGGCGGCTCGCCAGCCGGGGGTCCATCGGCTGCGGGCGGTGGCCTCGAACGGTGTCGAGGCGTGGAGCAACCCGCTGTGGGTGGCGGAGCGGGCGCCGGCCCTTCTGTGGGGCGACCTGCACGGCCATTCGGCCTTTTCCGATGGCACTGGCACCCCCGAGGACTATTTCCGTTATGCCCGCGACGTCGCCGCCCTCGACGTCGTGTCCCTCACCGACCACGATCACTGGGGTCTGCCTTTTCTCGATCAGCGCCCGGACCTCTGGCAGGAGATCGAGCGCCAGGTCGCCGCCTTCCACGATCCCGGACGATTCGTCACGCTGTTGGGCTACGAGTGGACGAGCTGGATCTACGGCCATCGCCACGTCCTCTACTTCGGTGACGAGGGTTCGATCCTGAGCGCCGTCGACGAGGCCTACGACACCCCTCAGGAGCTGTGGCAGGGACTGCGCGGTCAGGACGCCCTGACGGTGGCGCACCACAGTGCCGGTGGCCCGGTCGCCACCGACTGGACGGTGCCGCCCGATGCGGAGCTCGAGCCGGTCACCGAGGTGGTCTCCGTCCACGGCAGTAGCGAGGCCGCCGATACGCCGGCACCGATCTATGACCCGGTGGCCGGCAACTGGGTGCGCGACGCCCTCGACCGCGGCTACCGTCTCGGCCTGATCGGCAGCGGCGATGGTCACGATGGCCATCCCGGTCACTCCCACCTGGTCTCTCGCACCGGCGGCTTGGTGGCCCTGCTCACCGCCGACCGCACCCGTCAGGGCGTGCTCGAGGCGCTGCGTCAGCGCCGCGTCTATGCCACCAGCGGGCCGCGCATCGTGCTCGAGGTCCACCTCGGCGAGGTGCCGATGGGAGGTGAGGCCGAGGCCGGCGATGGCCGTCTCGAAATCTCCCTGGTGGCGGCGGCGGTGGTCGAGCGGGTCGACATCGTGCGCAGCGGAGAGGTGGTGACCTCCCTGCCCGGGCAGGGCCGGCGGCAGGCCAGCGCCGCGCTGCCGCTGCCGGGACTGCGTTCCGGCGAGTACGTCTATGTGAGAGTGGTGCAGGTCGATGGTGGCCTGGCCTTCTCGAGCCCGATCTTCATCTCCTGAGGTGGCGACCCTCGCACCGAGATCCCCTCGAACTTCGACGAACCTTTGGAAGAAGCCATGAGAAAGCCCTTGACCAGTTTCCCTGAGACCTCCCTCGCCAAGGGATGGCGGGCCCTACCGTTGCTGTTGCTCTGCCTCGCCTGGCTGGTCGCGGTCCTTCCGGCTCGGGCCGAGGGCGAGAAAGATCAGGGTCTGCCGACCGTGCAGGAGAAGATCGAAGCGGCCGGACTCGAAGAGCGCTCGGGGCTGCTGGACCTGTTCGTCGATGAGGCGGCGGGAGCCGTCTGGCTGCGGGTACCGCCGGCCGATGACCGCGGGGTGGCGGGTCGTTACCTGTACTTCGAGGCCCTGCTCACGGGGCTGGGGTCGAATCCCATCGGTCTCGACCGCGGCCAGCTCGGCGACGGCCGGGTGGTCCAGCTCCGGCGCCTCGGCGGGCGTCTCCTGATCGAGGAAGAGAACCTACGCTTTCGCGCCCTGTCGGAAGATCCCGAGGAGCGCCGCGCGGTGCGCGAGTCGTTCGCTCCTTCGGTCCTTTGGGCCGGCCCCGTCGCCGCCCTCGACGCCGACGGCACGGCGCTCGTCGACATCACTTCCTTCGCGTTGCGCGACGCCCACCAGGTGGTGGCGCGGTTGAGCGAACGCCAGGAAGGCGCTTTCGTCCTCGACCTCGAGCGCAGCGCCGTCGATGCCGACAACTGCCTCGCCTTTCCCGACAATCTGGTGCTCGAGGCGCGGCTCACCTTCACTTCGAGCGCGCCCGGCGATCTGGTTTCGGCCACCGTGCCGGCGCCGGAGGCGGTGACCCTGGTCCAGCACCAGAGCTTGGTGCGGCTGCCCGATGACGACTATCGCCCGCGCCCCTTCGACCCCCGGCTGGGTTCCTACGAAATCTCCTTCCAGGACTATGCGGCGCCCCTCGACGAGCCCTTGATTCGCCGTTGGGCGGTGCGTCACCGCCTCGAGAAGGTCGATCCCGGGGCTGCCGCCTCGCCGGTGACCGAGCCGATCGTCTTCTATGTCGACTCCGGGGTGCCGGAGCCGGTGCGCAGCGCCCTTGTCGAGGGCGCCTCCTGGTGGCGTGAAGCCTTTGCCGCGGCGGGCTTCGAGGACGCCTTTCGAGTCGAGGTCATGCCGCCGGACATGCATCCCCTCGACGTGCGCTACAACGTCATTCAGTGGGTGCACCGCTCGACCCGCGGTTGGTCCTATGGCGGCGGCCTGATCGATCCGCGCACCGGCGAGATGATCAAGGGGCACGTCTGGCTCGGTTCCCTGCGGGTGCGCCAAGACCGGCTGCTCTTCGAAGGCCTCGCCGGGGTGGCGAAGACCGGCAGCGGAGCGCCCGACGATCCGGTTGAGATGGCGTTGGCTCGAATCCGCCAGCTCGCCGCCCACGAGGTCGGACACGCCCTCGGACTGGCCCACAACTTCGCCGCCAGCAGCTATGACGATCGCGCCTCGGTGATGGACTATCCGCCACCGCGGGTCGGGGTGACGGCGGCCGGCGAGCTCGACTTCTCGCAGGTCTATGGCGTCGGCATCGGCAGCTGGGACAAGCACGCCGTGGCCTGTGCCTATGGCGAGCCGGCGGCGGGGGAGGGGGAGGCGGAGATGCTCGCTCGCTGCGTCACCGAGGCCGAGGAGCGGGGCCTGCTGTTCTTGAGCGACGAGGATGCCCGCGGCGGATCCTTCCATCCCCGGGCCAGCCTTTGGGATGACGGCGAGGATCCGGTGGCGACCCTCGAACGGGCGCTGGCGGTGCGCCGCATCGCCCTCGCCGACTTCGGTGCCGATCGGTTGGCGCCGGGGCGGCCGCTCGCCCTGCTGGAAGAGGTCCTCGCCACCGTCTACCTGCATCACCGCTTCCAGCTCGCCGCCGCCGCCAAGGTGCTCGCCGGCGTCGACTACCGCTATGCCCTGCGGGGTGATGGTCAAACGGCGGTGCGGGCGGTGCCCGGGGAAGATCAGCGCAGGGCCCTCGAGGTCGTGCTCTCGACCCTGCGGGCGGCGGAGCTCGACATCGGTGAGCACGTGCTCGCCGTGCTGCCGCCGCGGCCGGCCGGGTTCGATGCCAACCGAGAGCAGTTCCAGGGCGATCTCGGCCGCCTCTTCGACCCCCTCGCTGCCGCCGCCACCGCCGCCGGCCTGACCCTCGACCAGGTGCTCGAGCCCACCCGTGCCCTGCGTCTGGTCGAGCAGCATCGCCGCAACCCCGCCTTGCCCGGCCTCGAAGAAGTGCTGGACGAGCTCTCGGCGGTCGCCTTTCCGCAGGCCTCGGCGAGCTCGCCGCGGCAGCTCGCCATCGAGCACCGGGTGCAGTGGTTGGTGGTGCAGGGCCTGATCCGCCTGGCCCACGACGAGGCAGTGGCGGTGGAGGTGCGGCGGCGAGTCGAGGACCAACTCGAGGAGCTGCGCCGGGAGCTGCGGAAACCGCCCGGCCGGCGCCAGCCGGTGAGCCCCCAGAATGCTTTCCTGGGGCGCGAGATCGGCCGCTTCCTGGAGCGTCGCGAGCTGCCGTCGATGGCGGTGCCGGCAGCACCGGTGCCGCCTCCCGGGAGCCCCATCGGTGGGGCGCACGACTTCTGTGGGGGAGCCTTCGACGCTCCGCTATAATCCGCCGCAATGTCCAATCCACTGGTGCAGTTGCGGGAAGTCTCCAAGGTCTATCGCCGGGGAAGCGAGCGGGTTCAGGTCCTCGACCACCTGACGGCCGACATCGACGCCGGCGACTTCGTCGCTTTGATGGGGCCTTCCGGCTCCGGCAAGACGACGTTGCTCAATTTGATCGGCGGTCTCGACCGCCCGACCTCCGGCACCATCCAGGTGGGGGAGGAGCGCATCGACCGCGCCTCGAACGCGCGCCTGACGCGCTGGCGGGGGCGCCACGTCGGGTTCATCTTTCAGCTCTACAACCTGATCCCGGTGCTCACCGCGGAGCGCAATGTCGAGCTGCCGCTGTTGCTCACCCGCTTGGGCAAGGCCGAGCGTCGCCAGCGCGCCCGCACCGCCCTCGAGGTGGTCGGGTTGGCGGACCGCGCCAAACACTATCCGCGCCAGCTTTCGGGCGGCCAGGAGCAGCGGGTGTCGATCGCCCGCGCCATCGTCACCGACCCCACCCTGATCCTGGCGGACGAGCCCACCGGTGACCTCGATCGCGTTGCCGGCGACGAGATTCTCGATCTCCTCGAGCGCCTCAATGGCGAGTTCGGCAAGACCATCGTGATGGTGACCCACGACCCGCGAGCGGCGGAGCGCGCCCAGCGGACGGTTCATCTCGAGCAGGGCAAGCTGGCTCAGGAGGCGGTGGCGTGAAGTATCTCCACCTCGTCTGGCGCAACCTGACGCGCAAGAAAGTGCGCACCGGCCTGACGGTGCTGTCGATCTTCGTCGCTTTCTTCCTCTACGGCTTGCTGACGGCGATCAAGGTGGCCTTCGGTGCCGGAATCGAGATCAATGGCCTGGAGCGGCTGGTGATGCTCAACAAGGTGTCGATCATCCAGCCCTTGCCCCTCGCCTACCGCTACCGCATCGAGGGCCAGGACGGCGTGGCGAAGGTCAGTCAGGCGAGCTGGTTCGGCGGGATCTACCAGGATCCCAAGAACCAGATGTCGCAGTTCGCCGTCGATCCGGAGGCCTATCTCGCCATCTATCCCGAGTTCATCTTGCCGGAGGAGCGTCGCCAGGCCTGGTTCGACAACCGCGGCGGCGCCATCGTCGGCCGCGCGACGGCCAAGCGCTTCGACTGGCAGGTCGGGGATCGAGTGACCTTCGAGGGCACCATCTATCGGCCCCCGGACGACCCCTACTGGGAGTTCGTCATCGAGGGCATCTACGAAGGTGCCGACAGCACCGCCGACGACAGCCTCTTCCTGTTCCACTACGACTACCTCGAAGAGCGCATGGGAATGCTCGGCGCCGTCGGCATGTACATCATCGAGGTCGCCGAGCCGGACCGCGCCGCCGCCATCGCCGAGAACCTCGACAAGCTGTTCGCGAACTCGTCGGCGGAGACCAAGACCTCCACCGAGAAGGCCTTCGTCCAGGCCTTCGCCAACCAGACCGGCAACATCGGCGCCATCGTCACCGGGGTCGCGGCGGTGGTCTTCTTCACCTTGCTGCTGGTGGCCGGCAGCGCCATGGCGCAGTCGGTGCGCGAGCGTATCCACGAGATCGGAGTGCTCAAGACCCTCGGCTTCGGCGATGGCAAGGTGATGGCCTTGGTCCTTCTCGAGTCGAGCCTCCTCGCCCTGCTCGGTGGTGGCGCCGGCCTCGGATTGATCTATTACCTGAGCCGAAACTTCGACCTCGGCGGAGCTTTCTTGCCCACCCTCTACATGCCCAACAATGCCCTGGTGCTGGGCATCGCGATGGTGCTCGGCCTCGGTCTGATCACCGGCGCGGCGCCGGCGCTGCAGGCCCTGCGGCTCAAGGTCGTGGATGCACTGAGGCGGGCCTGAGGTGTTTTCTTGGATCTCCCAGGTGGTCGCCGTGACCACCTTCAGTCTGCGCAGCTTGCCCCAGCGGGTGGGATCTTCGCTGGTCACCATCGTCGGCGTCGGCGGCGTCGTCATGGTGTTGGTCGGGGTGCTCTCCATCGCCTCTGGCTTCCAGGCCACCCTGGCGCGCACCGGCGATGATTCCAACGTCCTGGTGATGCGCTCCGGGGCGACCTCCGAGATGGTCAGCGGGCTGTCCCTCGAGTCGGTCCAGATCATCGTCGATCAGCCGGCCGTGCGCCGTGATGGCGACGGTCGACCGATCGCCTCCGGCGAGCTCTTCGTGGTCGTCGATCAGCCCAAGCGCTCGACCGGCACCGGCGCCAACGTGCCCCTGCGTGGCGTCGAGCCGGCGGCCTTCGCGGTGCGCAAGGAGTTCGAGCTGGTCGATGGGCGCTTCTTCGAGGAGGGGCGCAACGAGCTGATCGTCGGCCGCGCCGCCTCTGAGGAGTTCGCCGGCCTGACCCTCGGGTCGACGGTGCGCTGGAGCGACATCGACTGGCAGGTGGTCGGCATCTTCGAAGCCGGCGGCACCGCCGAGGACTCCGAGGTCTGGTGCGACGCCCGCGTCCTGCAGCCCGCCTACCAGCGCGGCACCTCCTTCCAGTCGGTGCACGCCAAGCTCGAATCGCCAGCCGCCTTCGAGAGCTTCCAGCAGGGGCTCGAGGCGGACCCGCGGCTCAACGTCAAGGTAATCCGGGAGACCGACTACTACCAGGAGCAGTCGACGGTGATGACCGCGATCATCCGCGGCCTGGGATCCCTGGTGGCGCTGTTGATGGGCTTCGGCGCCGTCTTCGGCGCCCTCAACACACTCTACGCGGCGGTGTCCTCGCGCACGCGCGAAATCGCCACCCTGCGCGCCCTTGGCTTCGGCTCGCTACCGGTGGTGGTGTCGGTGCTGGCCGAGGCTCTCTTCCTCGCCGGCTGCGGCGGGGTTTTGGGGGCGGCCCTGGCCTATCTCCTGTTCAACGGTTTCCAGGCCGCGACCCTGAACTTCCAGACCTTCTCCCAGGTTGCCTTCGCCTTCGCGGTGACCCCGCCGCTGATGGTCGCCGGCATCGTCTACGCTCTGATGATGGGCTTCGTCGGTGGCTTCTTCCCGGCGGTGCGGGCGGCCCGCCTGCCGGTGTCCGTCGCCCTGCGCGAGCTCTGAGCCGCCGGTGCCCGTGGGGCGCCCGGCAGCAGCAGCTATTCGCGGGCCGCACCCTGCATCGTCTCGCCTCGTCGTCGGCGCCTCGCCGATCTGAATTTGCCAGTCTCGGAGTAGTTACTCCGTTCCTCCCGGGGTCACCATCAGGGGATTCGGCCAGTCCCCGGAGTAGGTTTCGCATTTTCAACCCTTTGAGAACAAAGGAGGCTGCAATGGTCGATCTCTTCAATGGTGCTGTGGATCAGGACTCTCTCTTCGAGGTCACCCCTCTGGAGGACTTCCCGGCCGACGTTTCTTTCGATCTGACCGCCACCGGCGGCGCCTGCTGCAACTGCTGTGGATGTTGCTGCGACGTCGAGCCAGCGGCGGAGCGTTAAAGCTAGACCGCAGAATTCTCGATTTGAAGGCGTGACGGCTCGGCCCGGCCGAGTCGCGGGGACTGGCCTTTTTCGACTCTGCCGAGAGCGTGGTGACACCGCGGGTGGCCACCCTCTCAATCGCTGACCGAAGGTTGCAGGGACGGGGCGGACGATGCTCGACAAACCCAGGCTGAAGACCTATCTCACCATTTTTCCCATCTCGAGCACCGCCTGGGGACTGCGCGGCGGTGAACACGAGCTCTGGCGCCTCGATCTCAAGAACGAGCGTGCCCTGGCCGTCTTCGGGGCGGTGCTGCCTCATCTCACCGGCGAGCGCTCGCGTCCCGAGATCCAGCAAGCGGTGGCCGAGCAGGGCATCACCGCCGGCGAGGTCGACCAACTGATCGTCGGTCTGGCCCAGCGCGGTCTGCTCGAGGAAGGCGATGGGGCCCGCCTACCGGCCGAGGTGGAGGAGCGCTTCTCGCACCAGATCTCGTTCTTCTCGCGCTTCTCCGATCAAGGCGGGGCGGGGCACCAACGGCGCCTGATCGAATCCACCGTGACGCTGGTCGGGGAGGGCGCCCTGGCCGGCGCCCTCGGGCGCCAGCTCGAAGGGGCCGGCATCGGCGGCGTGCGTCGCCTCGAGCTTGCCGGCGGCGGGCGTCCGGCGCTGTTGGCCGGAGAGGGCTTGCCGAAGGACTCGCAAGAGCTGGTGCTGGTGACCCAGGAAGGCTTCGATCCGGAGCTCGTCGAGGCAATCAACGGCTTCGCCCTGGAGCGGCGCTTCCCTTGGTTGTTGGTGCGCATCCTGAGCTTGCGGGAGGCGGCCATCGGTCCCTTCTTCCTGCCCGGCAGCACCGCCTGCTTGCAGTGCTTGGAGGCCCGCGAGGCGAGCCATCGCGGCTCCTTCGACGAGCACCGCGCCTTGGCCGAGCGGTTGCGTGAGATCGGTCAGGGTGGGGCCCGCTGCGGCGGCCTGCAGCCCTTCTTCGAGGCCGTTGCCGGCATCGCCGCCACCGAGGTCGTGAAGTTCTTGACCGACTTCGCCGCCGTCGAGCTGGCCGGCCGCTACCTGACCTTCGAGCTCGGTCGCTGGCGAGCCGAGCCTCACGAGGTGCTGCGCTTGCCGCGTTGTGCTTTCTGCCACCCGCTCACCCCCGAGGCCCATCCCTGGAAAGAGGTCACCTATGGCAAGTAGGTCGGCCGTCGAGCCGCGGGAGCCGCGCCACCTGCGGCAGACCTTCGAGCTGCGAGATGTCGATTGGAGCGACCCCTTCGAGACGGTGCGCAAGGGCAAGCGCTTGATCTCCTCGCGTACCGGCTTGATTCGTCATGTCGGTCCCGGGGCCTTTCGCCAGGGGGATACGCGCTGTTTCTCCCTCGGCGTCTCGGCCTGCGACACCTCGCGCTTCTCCTCGCGCGGCAACTCCGGCATCAAGTCCGGCGGTGGTGGAGCGACCTTCGAGGTCGCTCTGGCGGCCTCCATCGGCGAGGCGGCGGAGCGCTACTGCATGCTGTTCTACGACCGCGACGAGATGATCTTCGCGCCCCATCGCGAGGTCGCCGCCGATGCCGTGGCGCCGGAGCTTCTGCGGCTGTTCTCACGCCCGCAGGTGGAGAATCCGCCGCCGCGCTATCGCGCCGACTATTTCGACGAGGACGCCCCGGTGTCGTGGGTCTGGGGCTGGTCCCTGACCGAGAACCGGCCCAAGCTGGTGCCGGCGACGCTGGTCTATCTGGGATTCGAGTATCGCGACGGCGAGGCGGTCACCGGGCGCAACGCCTCGAGCGGTCTGTCCGCCGGTGGCACCCTCGAGGAGGCCATTCTCTCCGGCCTCTACGAGGTGATCGAGCGCGATGCCTTCACCATCCACTGGCTGCAGCGTCACATGGGGCCGCGCATCGAGATCGACGATGAGGCCATCGACCGGCTGGTGCGGGAGAGGTACTACCCGGATCACCCGGACGTCGACCTCGCCGTTTACGACGTCAGCCTCGATCTCGGTGTTCCCTCGGTGCTCACCATCCTGACCCGGCCGGCCGAGTACGGCACCGTGCTGTGCGTCGGCAGCGCTTCTCGCCTGTCGGCCCGGGACGCGGTGTACAAGACCCTGGTCGAGTCGAGCCAGGCGTTGCCCTACTTCCGTTTTCAGCTCGACCGCCTGGCCGACTGGGAGCCGGCGGAGGACTTCTCCGACCTGCGCAACTTCGAGGAGCACTCGCTGCTCTACATCAAGCGTCCGGAGCTCAAGGAAGAGGCCTTCCGTTTCTGCCGCGAGGTCGACCGCCGGGTGGTCCTTTCGGACCTGCCGGAGCTCGCCACCGGCCGCCCGTTGGGGGATCTCGAGCGCACCGTCGGCCTGCTCGCCAAGGCCGGCTACGAGGTGGTGGTGGCGGACATCACGACTCCCGATATCGCCGAGGTCGGCTTCCACGTGGTGCGGGTGATCGTGCCCGGACTGGTGCCCCTGCACGGCGACCACAACATGCCCTTCTTGGGCCAGCAGCGCCTCGAATCGATCCCTCGGGACCTCGACTGGCAGCGCTTCGGCTGGGATCCGACGGCCGGTATCAACCCCTATCCCCATCCTTTTCCCTGAGGCAGAGCTCACCATGCGCAAGGATGAATGGACCGCCCTCACCGACCTGGTCGATCACCGGCAGGTCTCCTCGTTGGTCACCGAGTCGTCGCTCAGCGAGCTGTTTCACGAGAACACCAAGCTGCACGCCGCCAACACGCGCTCGTATGGCGAGCGCATCGCGGCCATCACGCGCAACCCGGAGATGGTGCAGACCATCTCTCAGCCCTACAAGGTCTATTCCCTGAGCCGGCCCTGCGAGCTGGCGCCGGTGGCGGCGGAGAGCGGCCTCGAGCAGGCCATCGAAGCGCGGCGATCGGTGCGCACTTATCGTTCGGAGGCGATCTCGCGGGACGATCTCGGTCGGTTGCTGCACTTCGCTTACGGGCGCACCGACAAGCCGGGCTACTTTCGGGCGGTGGCCTCCGGTGGGGCCCTCTTTCCGCTCGAGATCTACACCATCGTGCTCTCTGGAGCGGACCTCGAGGCCGGCATCTATCACTACGGCCCCGAGGATCACCGTCTCCACTTGCTGCGCAGCGGCGATTTCCGCTCGCAAGTGGAGGAGTACGTGCTGCTCGAAGGGGTGACCACCGACACCGCCTCGGCGCTCATCGTGATCAGCGGGTTCTTCTCGCGCTCGACCTTCAAGTATCAAGACCGCGGCTACCGGATGATCCTGATGGAGGCCGGCGCAGTGGCTCAGAATCTCGGCCTGGTGGCCACCGAGATGGGCTGGGGCGGCTGCCTGATGGGAGGGTTTCTCGATGACCAGCTCAATGCCCTGCTCGGCCTCGACGGCCTTACCGAGGCGGCCTTGTTGCCGATGATCCTGGGACGACCGACGCCGTGATCGCCGACCTCGAGGAACGCGTCGAGGAGCCCGCCGCGATCGTCCCGCAGGACCCGACCAGCGCTGCCATCGCCGCCGAGGGGTTGACCAAGGGCTACGGCAAGAAGGCGGTCCTGAGCCAGGTCTCCTTCCGCGTCGAGCCGGGCGAGGCCTTCGCCCTGTTGGGACCCAATGGCACCGGCAAGACCACTTTGCTCGACATCCTCACCGGCCTCAAGACCCCCAACTCTGGTCGCGCCTGGGTGCTCGGCCGGGACCCCGCCGATGGCGCCCTCAAGGCGCGTCGCGGTGTCCAGCTCGAGAGCTTCGCCTTCCCCTTCTTCGCCAAGGTGAAGGAGGTGATCTGGATGCACCAGGGCTTCCACCGCGGGGGCCTCGACCCACAGACCCTGATCGAGGCCTTCCAGCTCGACACCGAGAACTACGTGCGCTACCTGTCGAAGGGGCAGCGCCAGCGGCTTTCGCTGCTGCTCGCCTTGCTCGGAGAGCCGGAGCTGATCTTCCTCGACGAACCGAGCTCCGGCCTCGACCCCAAGGCCCAGAGCCGTCTGTGGGAGATCCTCCGCCGGGCGGCCGGCGACAGCACGCTGTTCTTTTCCACCCACGACATGGTCGAAGCGGAGCAGCAGGCGGATCGGGTCTGCATCCTGCACGATGGCCGGGTGGTGGCCTGTGGCTCGCCGGAGCAGCTCTGCCGCGAGGCCATCGGCCCGCGCCGCAAGCTCGTCCTGCGCGGCGTCGAGCCGCGAGTGCTGTTCGCCAGAGGCGGCATCGATCGTCGCCACGTGATGGTCTTCGGCAGCGAGACGGTCCTCTACCACGACCAGCCCGAGGAGCTGCTGCGGAGCCTGCCGATTCGCGGCGACCTGGTGCAGATCCAGATGGCCGACGTTTCGCTGCGCGATGTCTTCTTCAAGCTCACCGGAAGGAGCAGTCATGTCGCGCGCTCTGCCTAATCTGCTGCGCATCACCGGCCTCGAGCTTCTGTGGAGCTTCCGGGTGCCGGAGGTTCTGGTCTACAACTTCCTCCTGCCGAGTATTCTCCTGCTCCTGCTCGGCTTCATTCGCGGCGGCGATCCCGAGTACATGGGGTTTCTGGTCACCGGCCTGCTCACCCTGTTTCTCTCCTCGAGCGCCATGCAGGCGGCCGGCAGCACCCTCGGCACGATGCGCCTGGGGGGTACCCTGCGCAGCCTGCGAGTGTCGCCGATTCCGGTGAGCCTCTACCTCACCGGCGTCGCCTTGAGCCGCATCGTGCGCATCCTGGCGGTGGCCGCCATGTTGCTGCTGGTGGCCTACCTGGTATTCGACTTTCGCGTCCGCGGCAATTTGCTGGTGCTCTTCCTCTACGCTCTCCTCGGCGCCGTGACCTTCGCCGCCCTCGGCGGACTGCTGGCCTGCCTGGTGCGCACCCCGCAGTCGATCTCCAGCACCATCAACCTGATCTTTCTGCCGATGCTGTTCACCAGCGGCGTTTTCTACCAGTCCGAGCTGCCGTGGGTGAACACCGTCTCGTTGGCCTTTCCGCTGACCTTCCTGGTGCAGCTGATTCGGCCCGAGGCACTCGGCTGGGGGGAAGCGCCATCGGTGCTCTGGAACCTCACCATTCTGCTCCTCTGGACGGTGGTCTGCGGAGTCGGTGCGGCCTATCTGCTGCGTCGGCGATCCTGATAGATTCGCCGCCTGTGATGGCACGCTTTCTCTCCCTGCTCTTGATCCTGTCGTGCCTCGGCGCCGTCCCGGCGGTCGCCGAGGAGAAGACCGCTGGTGAGCTGTGGGTCGACGATTTCGAAGACGGCGATCTCGAGTCCCTGCTCGGGCGCCGCTGGCTCCCGCTGACCGATCAGGTGGTCGAGGGAGTTTCCGAGGTCGAGGTCTCGGTGGTCGCCACCGACGGCGGCAAGGCCCTTGCGATCCAGGGTGAGGTCAAGGCGGGCTTCTCGTTCCCCTTCGCCGGCGGCGTCACCGCGCTGGGACCGAAGGACCGCGAGCCGCGGGATCTCGGCGCTTACCGCGCCTTGAGGTTCAGGGTGCGGGGCGATGGCAACCTCTACGAGGTGGCGGTCTACCGCCAGGCGGTCGAGGATCACAACGATTTCCGCCACCGTTTCGTGGCGCGCAGCGAATGGAGTGAGGTGACGATTCCGTTCGCCGACCTGCGACAGTCGGCGTTTTGGGGTCAGCGCGTGCCCTGGGGGGCGGAAGATCTCTGGGGCTTCGGTTTCCAGAGCAACTCGGTGGGCTCCTTCGCCTTCGAGATCGACGACATTCGGTTCGTTCGCGAGCTCGACGGCTCCTGAGGTCGTCGCCTCCGGTTCAGACCGCGGGAAGGGTGAGGAGAGACCTTGAACGATCAAGCCGACAAGCTGAGCGACCTGCGCATCGATGACCAGGATCGCCGCGGCGACGGTGGCGGCCGTGGTCTGCGGCTGGGCCTCGCCCTGCTCCTGCTGGTGCTCGCCCTCGCCGTGGCCTGGTGGTGGCTGCGGCCTCGAGCCGTCGAGGTGACCACCACGGCCCTCGCGGTGGAAGGCGCGGGCCGCCCGTCGGCGGCAGTGCTCGATGCCTCCGGCTACGTGGTGGCCCGGCGACGGGCGACGGTGTCGTCGAAGATCACCGGCAAGATCGTCGAGGTGCTGGTCGACGAAGGGTTGGCGGTGAAGCAAGGCCAGGTGTTGGCGCGCCTCGATCCGGCCAGCCCCGAGCGCCGCCTGCGCCTCGCCGAAGCGGAGGTCGAATCGGCGCGCAGCGCCGTCGCCGAGACCGACGTGCTGCTCGCCGACGCCCGGCGCACCCTGGCGCGGTCGCGCTCGCTGGCGGAGCGCGAGATCGTCAGCCAGTCGGACCTCGACGCCGATATCGCCGCGGTCGATGCTCTCGAGGCGCGCCTCGCCCTCGGCCGCGAGCAGATCGCCGTCGCCGAGCGCCGCGTGGCGGTGGATCGCCAAAGCCTCGACGACACGGTGGTGCGGGCGCCCTTCGACGGCATCGTGGTGACCAAGGACGCCCAGCCGGGCGAGATGATCTCGCCGGTGTCCGCCGGCGGTGGCTTCACCCGCACCGGCATCTGCACGCTGGTCGACATGTCGTCCCTCGAGATCGAGGTCGACGTCAATGAGGCCTTCATCAACCGGGTGCGGCCGGCGCAGCCGGTGCGTGCGATTCTCAACGCCTATCCGGAGTGGTCGATCCCGGCCTCGGTGATTACCACCGTGCCTACGGCGGATCGGCAGCGCGCCACGGTGCGGGTGCGGATCGCCTTCGACGAGCTCGATCCCCGCATCCTGCCGGAGATGGGGGTCAAGGTGGCCTTCCTCGAGAGTGCCGCCGAGGAGCCGGCGTTGGCGGCCGAGCCGACTCGTCGTTGGCTCGATCGCCGAGCAGTGCGCCGCGTCGACGGCGAGAGCGTCGTGTTCGTCGTCGCGGACGGCGTGGCGCGCCGCCGGCCGGTCACCCTGGGCAGCGAGCGCAGCGGCCGGGTCGACGTGCTCGAGGGCTTGGAGCCCGCCGAGACGGTCGTTCTCGAGGCTCCGAGCGAGCTCACCGACGGCGTCGCGGTCCGCTACTGAGGGCCTCCGAGGTCCGGGCGAGCGGGCTGCGGCCGGTTCGGCAGGACCGGGTCACCCTCGGCGTGAGCCTGCAGGAACTCCATGACGATCCGGGTCGAGGCGGGGTTGAGGGTGGTGAAGTGGGATTCGGACTCGACCTCCAGCAGCTCGGCGCCGGGAATCTGATCCCGGGCCCAGTAGGCGTGAGAGATATCGACCGCTTCGTCGCCAGGGCTGTGGACGATCAGCGTTGGCACGCGCACGTCCATCCTGGGCTCGGGATCGAGCGATGCGAACTGCCACTGGTCGTTGGCCTTTCCGGGGTAGCGGCGGCTCGGCGGGCTGGTCACGGTCCTCAGCTGGCGTAGTCGCTCGACGGCGAGCCCCATGCTGCGGGTCTCGGCGGGGAAGTAGCGTTCGAAGAAGCGATTCGGCAGCAGCCGAAACATCACAGCGCCGAGGTACCCCTTGGCATCGGGGCCGAAGATCCCGGTGTCTGGTCTCAGCGATTCCGCAGCGATCGGCGTGCCGCGATCCGACGGGTCGGCGAAGCGATACTTGTCGTCACCGCGAACCCGAGTCGAAAGCAGGACCAGGGCGCTGATGCGTTGCGGGTATCGGCCGGCGAGCTCGAGGGCCGTCGGTCCAGCGCCGGACCAGGCGAGGACCGAGCTGCGGGTGGCGCCGAGGGTGTCGAGCAGAGCGATCATCGCCGCCGCCGCTTCGGCAGGGCTCGAGCCGACTTCGACCGGCGTGCGGAGGTATCCGGGTCGGGAGGGGGCGATGAAGCGGAAAGACCTCTCGGCGCGGATCCACTGCGCCAGCAACAGTCCTTCATCGTAGCCACCGGGGGTGCCGTGGAGGATCAGCAAAGTGGCGGGGCCGCGCCCGCCTTCCAGGTACTCGACGGGCCCGCGGGGCGTGTTGGCCAACCGGCTGCTGGAGGCGAGCTGATGGACGATCCACGACCTGCGAAGGAAGAAGCTCAGCGGGTAGACGATCGCCAAGACGGCGACGATGATGAGGAGGGTGCGTAGCCAACGCCGGAACCGCGACTTTCGATCTGCCATGGGGCCACCTCTGGAGCGTTCGAGAGCTCGCCTCACGGACCCGACCCAGCGAAGCCATGGGCTGCATCGCAGGCCTCAATCTAATCCCTTTGGGCCGCGGCCAGACCATTGCCTAGTCTTGCGCGCACATCACCGGTCGCTGGATCCGATGGCGGCGCGTACTCGGCGGCCGCGACCCTCGACGGCGACCTCGATTTCTCCGAGCTCTTCAGCCGAGAGGGGCTTTTCGGTGTTCAGACCGAGGATGTACTGGTTGCGCAGCTCGGCGTTGATCTGGGCATAGGCCTCGCCGAGCTGCTCGATGCGGTCGATGTCGAACAGGCGGCCGCCGGTGCGGGCGGTGACCGCTTCGAGGTCCGAGTAGTGGAAGGGCCGAACAGGGCGGCCGCCGAGGCTGGCGCTGCCCAGGCCGGCGAGGGACAGGATATAGATCGGAACCCCCTGCTTGCGCGCCAGCTCGATGGCGCGCCGGTGGCCGAAGCGGCTGCCGGCGTCCTGACCATCGGTGAGCAGCACCAGGGCGCGACGGCCGGCATTGCCCTCGATCTGAGCGAGGGAAAAGACGATCGAGTCGTAGAGTGCGGTGCTGCCGCCGGGATTGAGCACGGCGAAGCTGCGCAGCAGGTCGAAGACGTCCTGGCTGACGCCGTGGACCAATCGCGGACGATCATCGAAGGAGACCAGGAAGGCGCCGTCGCTGGGGGCGAGGGTCTCGGTCAGGAAGCGGGCGGCGGCCTTTTTGGTGTCCGGCATCAGGCCCCACATGCTCTCCGAGGTGTCGATCAGCAGACCGATGATCAGCGGCACCTCGTCGGCGACCTGGAAGCGATCGATGGTCAGCGTTTCGCCCTTGCGCTCGACCGCGAAATCGGCGGCGGAAAGGCCTTGAACCGGGGTGCCGTCGCGGTCCGAGACGACGGCGTAGATCTCCACCAGATTGACGTCGACGCGGTCCGAGAGGGCGGGCGCCGACAGCAGGACGACGTCTTCCAGGAACTGGCCGTCGTCGAGGTAGGCGACCACTCGCAGGTAGTCCTCAGGGCGTACCTGTGGGGTCGCGACCTCGGCGGCGAGGGTGCCGTCCTGCAGCTCGGCGGCGGGAAAGGTCTCGATCAGCTCCAGGTTGCGATAGAGCTCGGCGCGGGCGAGCTGGCGGCGAGGCGGCACCTGGACCTCCGCCGTCACCCGCACCGAGCCCGCTGCCGGCTCGCCTTCGAGAGCGGCGAAGCGCACCCGGAAGGGGCGGGCGCCGCGGTTGATCTCGATGGCGTGCTCGGCGAGGGGGCGACCTCCGACGGTCTCGGCGACCACCTTGAGGGTCATCGGAACAGCCTCGTCCCCGAGGTCCACGACGGTCGAAAAGGGCGCCTTCTCGTCGCGTCCCACCTCGCGGTCGTCGAGGTAGAAGACGGCGCGACCGATGGCGTCGCTGGTGGCCAGCGTTTCGAGCCGAATCCGACCCTTGATGGCGCCGGACACTGCCCCTGAAAAGCGGCCGGCCCCGGCTCGCCGGGGCGGCAGGAGAACGATGACGCGGTCTGCGATGTCACTCTCGGTGGCCGTCGCCGAAGCCGCCGCCGTCGGCGCGGTGCCGGCTGCGCCGCCGGCCGCCGCCGTCGGTGGCTGAAGGGTGCCCGATCCCAGCGGTTCACCGGCGGTGATCACGCTGCGTCCGACGGGAGCTGCGAAGGGCGAGTTGACGAAGGGCAGCTTGAGAGCTCCCCAGGCGCCGCTGGTGAGGTCTTCGAGGACCACGGCGACGACGCGAACGTCCTCGGAAACGGACAGAGTCCGCTGGAACAGCCAGTCGGTGCCGACGGAGCGCTCGGCGATGGCGTGTACCTCGTGGAGAACGAAGGGCTCGGCATCGAGACGCTCGGCGACCAGGGTGAGACGGGCGGTGGTGGCGGCGCCCGGCCGGAGGGCTTCGGACTCCTCCCTCTCCGGGGCAGCATTCGACCACAGCAGGGAGACCTCGAGGCGATCGGAAGCGCTGGCCGATCGCTGCTCTCGGTCGACTCGCAGGGCGCCGCTCAGGAGGAGCCGCGTCTCGCCGCGGCCGGCTCCTCGGAGGGAGCCCTCGAGGGCCTGCCGGGCGCGCCGCTCGGAGACGCTGCGCGGGCTCCCGGCGGTGGTCCAGCGTGGGCTTCCCGCAAGCGGTACGGCGCCGACGGTCACCGGTCGACCGTCTTCGCTGGCGAGATCGCAGGTCACCAGGTCGTAGTCGGTGCTGGCGGTCAGCCAGGCTTCGAGGTCGGCCGCGGTGGTCGCTACCGAGCCGCCGCTCTCGGCGGCGAGGGCTTCGAGGTCCGCGGTCGAGGGGGCGAGCGCTGTCGGGACTTCTCCCAGGGCGACGGCCTGGGTCGACCAGCCGCCGGCGGCCAGGCTGCGGGCCCAGTGGGCGGCGATTTGTTGCTCGGCGGCTGGGGTCGGGAAGCCGTCCTCGATCAGCAGCAGCGCGCGTGGCCCGCGCGCCGCCGAGATCGCCAGGTAGTCGAGCAGGGCTGACCGCGAGCGCCGCCAGAGGGCCTGCTCCTCGCCGGCGAGCTGCTGGTGAAGGGCGGAGTCACCGTCGCCGAGGGCGGCCCGCTCGTCGCGGATCTCGACCCGCTCGCCGGCGAGCACGCTCTCCTCGGCGAGGATCTCGAGCCCTTCGCGCAGCGCCGCCGCGTCGCCGGTGGCATCGAGGTAAGGCGTCGGATAGGGGTCGACGAGAACGACCTCGACGGGGCCGCGGGCGGCCAGCCGATCGGCCTCGTCGGCGAGGGCGAGAGCTGCCCGACGCATGCCATCGGGGGTCAGCATGGCGGGATCGAAGTAGATCACCGTGAACCAATCCCGCACCGGCGTCCGGCGCAGCTCGGGGCAAGCTTGGCCGGCGATTTCCAGGCGCTCGGTGGCACGCGGCAGCACCACCTGGACCTGGCCGAGGGCCGGAGCGACGACGGAGACGGTGAGGACGAGACCGAGGGCGGCGGCGAGAGCTCTCATGGGGTTGCTTCCCATGCAGCTCCCGTGCCCGCCGGCGGCATCGGCCGGGCGGCGCGGCTCAGCCCGGTCGCAGGATCGAGCTGCGCGGCGCGGCCGGTGGCTCTTCCTTCTCGGGCTCGGGGGTGAAGTCCTCGCCGGGATTGATGAAGCGATTGGTCTCGAAGCGGTGTTGTTTGTCGTAGAGCTCGCGGTAGCGGCCGGCCGCCGCCAGCAGCTCCTCGTGGGTGCCGCGCTCGACGATGCGTCCGCCTTCGATCACCAGGATCTGGTCGGCGCTCTGGATGGTCGAGAGGCGGTGGGCGATGACGAAGGTGGTGCGGCCCGAGCGCAACCGGCCGAGGGCTTCCTGGATCAGCCCTTCGCTCTCGCTGTCGAGGCTCGAGGTGGCTTCGTCGAGGATCAGAATGGCCGGGTCCGCCAGAATGGCCCGGGCGATCGCCAGGCGTTGCCGCTGGCCGCCCGAGAGCTTGACCCCGCGTTCGCCGATGACGGTGTCGTAGCCGTCTTCGAAGCCGCGCACGAAGTCGTCGCAGTGGGCCACCCGCGCCGCCTCTTCGATGGCCTCGCGGCTGGCTCCCGGATGGCCGTAGCCGATGTTGTCGGCGATGGTGCCGTCGAACAGGAAGTTCTCCTGCAGCACGACGCCGAGGTGGCGGCGGTACTCGTGGAGGCGGATTTCCGAGAGGTCGTGGCCGTCCACCGAAACGCTGCCGCCGAGGGGCCGATAGAAGGCCGTCACCAGGCCGATCAGAGTGCTCTTGCCGGAGCCGCTCGAGCCCACCAGGGCGGTGGTGGTGCCGGCCGGGGCGTGGAAGTCGATCTCCTGCAGCACCGGGACGCCCTCGTCGTACTCGAAGGAGACATCGTCGAAGGTGATGTCGCCGCGCACCTCCGGCAAGCCCTGGCGTCGGCCGTCCTCGGCGTCTTCGGCACGCACCGCCATCAGCTCGCGGATGCGGTCGAGGCCGGCGAAGGCTTCGCTGAGCTGGGTGCCGATGGAGGCGATCTGGACCACCGGCGAGACCATCATGCCGGTGAAGAAGATGTACATGATGAAGTCGCCGAGGGTCATCGAGCCGGAGAGCATGGCGCGGCCGCCGAGGACCATCATGAGGACGCCGACGCCGCCGAACAGCACGCTGGCGAGGGAGCCGACGCCGGCGACGGCGGTGACCGACTTGGCGACATTGCGCAGCAGACCGTGGACGCCGCGGGCGAAGATGCGCTGCTCGCGCTTCTCGGCGGTGTAGACCTTGACGATGCGGATGCCGCCGAGGGCCTCCGAGAGGCGACCGGTGACCTCGGCATTGAGCTTGCCGCGCTCGCGGAAGAGCGGCCGCAGGCGGCTGAAGGCGAAGCCCATGATGGCGCCGAAGATCACCAGGACGGCGAGGGTGATGGTGGTCATGCGCCAGTTGAGCCAGAACAGCACCACAAAGGCCACGGCGGCGGTGAGCAGGCTGCCGATGAGCTGGACGATGCCGGTGCCGACGAGATTCCGAATGCCCTCGGCGTCGGTCATGATGCGCGAGATCAGGACACCACTCTTGGTGGAGTCGAAGTAGCTCACCGGCAGGCGGTTGACGTGCTCCTGAACGCGGCGCCGGAGGTCGGTGATGGAGCGCTGGGCGGCGACCCCCAGGAGCTGCGACAGGCCGAAGGAGGTGAGGGCCTGGACGACCGTGGCGATGCCGGCGGCGGCGGCCAGGGGCATCAGGAGCTCGGCGCGGCCGGCGCCGACGACCTCGTCGAAGAGGATCTTCGAGCTGCCCGGCAGCACCAAGCCGGCGAGGCGGCTGATGATCATCAGCATGAAACCGACCGTGAGACGCCCGCGTCGAGCCCACAGGATCTGACGCGCTTCTCGCCAGCCATCGGTCAGGCGATGGCGGGTCGACTTTTGTTTCGATTCTCCGGACAAGGGGGAGGCTCCCGGCAGGTCAGCAGTGCGACCTAGCAGGTTGCTGAAAAAGTCCGCTTTGCGACTTTTCCAGCGCTGCTAGCTGTTTTTTCCGAGAGGGGCTACGCGCCCCTCTCCGGCCCGCGAAGCGCGGTTCGTGGGCCTCCTCTCCCGTCGCGGCGGCACCGCCGCCGCTGGGCCGGGGGCGCCCAGCCCTTCCGGGCCCGGAAGCAGGTTGCCGATGAGATGTACAGCAACCTGCTAGCGATCATAACCGCAACCTGCCAGCGATTGCGGTTATG
>JBCCHV010000028.1 GCA_039028635.1 Acidobacteriota bacterium | reverse complement strand
TTTTGGGGGGCGCTGCGCCCAGCACTCCTCTTTCCTCTGGCAGCCCTCCCCTCCGCGTTATCCCCGCTTTACTAAAAACTTTGCGGGGCGCCGGGGGGGCTGGGCGCCTCCACGTCCAGGATGACGCAATCGATGATCACCGTCAAAGGGGCGGAGTCGGTCGCGTGCATCTGTGCAGTTGCCAGGAGTCCGTCGAGGGACCGGCACTAGGTTTAGCGACGAATTCCGGGAGCCTCGGTCACGAATTTGGCGTTCGGTTATCAGGAGCCGTGATCGGACCCCGAGAAAAAGAGCCGGGGCACTCTCCGCTACCGAGTGCCCCGGCGGGTAGGAGGACCGAGGGGCTCGGTCCGTCAAGGCATCACGGCTCTCCGCCGGCTCCGGCAAAGCCGCAGAAGGTGTCGATTTCGAGGCGCCTCGGGAGTCCAAAGGTTGCGAGGCCCGCGCTGTGCGTCGGCAGTTGGAATCGAGCCAGGCCGCTGGTGGTGACGAGGTGTGCCTATACCTCTAGCGATGGCCGAATCGAGATTCGGTCATGATGCGGTGAGGGCGCCCGCAAGATGAGGCTTGTTCTAGCCGCTACCTTCGAGATCGCGCAGCAGCCAGGCGCGCGCCATGCGCCAATCACGCACGACGGTGACTTGGGCGACCCGTAGCACGTTTGCCACCTCGTCGAGGGTGAGGCCGCCAAAGTAGCGCAGCTGAACGACCTGGGCTTTGCGCGGGTCTTCTCGCTCGAGGCGGTTGAGGGCGTCGTCGAGGGCGAGGAGCTGGGCCTGGGGCTGGGGGCTTTCGAGCTGACCGTCTTCGAGATCGATCCGCACCATACCGTTGCCGCGGCGCTGCCGGTTCTGTCCCCGGGCGTGGTCGATCAGGACGCGCCGCATCACCAGGGCGGCGACGGCGAAGAAGTGCGACCGGCCCTTCCACTGCGGGTGGTCCCGGCCCATCATGCGGAAGTAGGCCTCGTGAACCAGGGCGGTGGGCTGGAGAGTGTGATCGGGACGTTCGGCGACGAGCTGACGCCGTGCGACCAGCCGGAGCTCGTCGTAGACCAGCGGAATGAGAGCCTCGAAGGCCTCTTGCTCGCCTCTCCGCCAGCGCTCGAGGAGCTGAGTGACCCCGCGCGCCGACACGGGTCGCGGTAGTGCTTGATCCATGGTGCCCAGTGGTCTCCTCCAGGAAGACCTCCGCCAACAAGTGAAGCCTACATCCCCCGATACATCCTACGTTGTCGACGGCGGCCTTGGCAAAAGACGAGGTCGCTCATCGGGGCGAGCCGGCCTTTCAGGGAGGGATCTGCGCTAGGAGCTGGCGTGCCGAGGGACCGCCCTGCGGTGGCTGGTCGAGGGGCGCTGGCAGGATTGCGATGGCCGCTTCGAGATGGAAGCGCGCGCCCTCTCGGCGGCCTTTGCCAAGGTGTGCCAGAGCCAAGAGGAGATGGGCTTTGCCAGCGGTCCGGCTGCGGCGCCCGACGCTCTCCAAGGCCTGAGCGAGCATTCGGCGAGCTCTCGTCGTGGCGCCGTCGAAGCGTCCCTTTTCCAGATCGATGGCGGTCACCAAGGCTTCGAGCTCTAGGCGTTCGGTCACGCCGAGGGTAGGCAGTGAGGCGGTATCGATGGCGGCGAGAAGTCGCTGCGCATCGTCGGACTGCTGGCGGCGGAGGGCGAGGGTGGCGCGGGCCAGCCGCTGGCGGAGAAGGAACTTGGGATCGCCTCGCGATTCCTCTTGGAACTGGTCGACCCAGGTTTGCGCCGCGGCCAGATCGCCGGCCTCGAGGCTGGCTTCGGCCAGGTAGAGGCGGGAGAAATGGGCTGTCGAGCTCTCCGGTGAGAGAGCGAGGGAACGGCGCAGCGTTTCCCGGGCGGCTGGGAGATCGCCGGCGCCGCGCTCGATGTTGCCGATCAGGTTGAGGCAATCGCGGATGATGCCGTGGTCGGCTGGAAAGGAGCGCGTGATGCGTTCCAGGGCCTCCGTCGCCTGGCGCCGAGCGGATTCGATCTCGCCGCGATCGAGGGCCACCCGGGCGGACCACATCAGGGCCGACGGCAGGTTCGGGTGATCGAATCCGTTGGGCGAGCGCATGCGCTCGATGGTGGCGCGAAAGCGCTCCGCGGCCGATTCGTAGCGGCCGAGGGTGGCTTCGAGAGCGCCGAGATTGTAGAGACTCCGGATGACCACCGGATGATCCGGACCATGGAACTCGACGTGTGCTTCGAGCACTCGGTGCATGATCTCCTGGGCGGCTTCGAGATTGTTCGAATCGAACTCCAGGGTGCCGAGGGCTTCGGTGGCGACGATGGTCTTGGGGTGGTCGCTGCCGTAGCGCTGTCGACGGCGTTCGACCGCTTCTTCGATTCGGCTGCGGGCGGTCCTGTAGTCGCCCTGGAGAAGCCGGGTGCGGCCGAGCTCGATGAGGGCTTCGTCGAGCCTTTCGGCGTCTTGCGGAGAGGCCTGGCGCAGCTCGTCGAGGGCGCCTTCGAGGAGCTCGGCGGAAGCGCTGTAACGGCCGCGCAGCCGCTCGACGATGCCGAGCTGGAGGCGCCCGTGGGTGGCTTGTGGGGAGCGGCCGAGCCGGTGGGACTCGAGCAGCTCGAGACTCTCCCCGAGGTTGGTACCGGCCGCCGCGAGATTGCCAGCCAGGGTTTGCATTTCGGCGAGCTCGACGAGCAGGCGGCTGCGCAGGCCGAAGTCTCCGGCGAGCTCCTGCTGCTGAATCTCGAGGCCGCGCCGGAGGGCGCTTTGGGAGTCGTCATAGTGGCCCAGGCTGCCGTAGATCTCGGCCAGGACCAAGAGCACCTCGAGGGCGGTGGCGGGCTCTGCGCTGAGCTCCGACTCCAGGCGCTCGACGCCGCGGTCGAGCATTTCGCGGGCGGTGACCGGTTGCTCTTCGCCACGGAAGGGGTCGAAGCCCTGGAACATTCCCTTCAGGTAGTCGGTCATGGCTTCGGCCCGGACCTGCTCGCGTCGTGCCTTGCGCTCGCCGAGGAACAGAGCGGCGATCAATGCGGCGGTGAGGGCGAACACCAGAAGCGCTGCTCCGAGGCCCCAACGATGCCGTTGCAGAAAGCGATGGGCGCGGTAGCGGAGCGTTCCCTGGCGGGCGTGGACGGGCTGGGAGAGGCGGTGCCGTTCGATGTCCCGGATCAGAGCGGAGACCGAAGGGTAGCGGTCGGTGGGTTCCTTGCGCAGGGCGTAGAGCACGATGGCGTCGAGATCACCGCGCAGGCGGGAGCGGCGTTCACCGGGTGCCACCAGGCTGGGCCGGAGGGGCTCCGCGCCGAGCACCGCCCGGGTCACCTCCTGTCGCGACAGCGCCGGATCCTCGAAGGGATGGACGTCGGCGAGCAGCTCGTAGAGCAAGACGCCGAGTCCGAAGACATCGCAGGCCGTGGTGATCGGACCCCCCTCGATCTGCTCCGGACTGGCGTAGCCGGGGGTGACCAGCTGGATCTCCTGCGAGGTCTGGCCAGCCTCGACTTCGGCCAAGATCTTGGCGGTCCCGAAGTCGAGCAGCTTGGGAGCTCCCTGGGCCGTCACCAGGATGTTGCTCGGTTTGAGATCGCGGTGGATCACCAGGTTGCGGTGGGAGTAGCGCACCGCGTGGCAAATCTGCAGGAACAACGCCAGGCGCTGGTCGAGGGTGAGCCCTTGGCGGCGGGCGTAGGCGTCGATCGGCTCCCCTTCGATGTGCTCCATGACCAGATAGGGTCGACCATCGCGGGTGGCTCCGCCGTCGACCAGGCGGGCGATCGAGGGGTGATCGAGCTGAGCCAGAATCTGCCGCTCACGGCGGAAGCGCTCGAGCAGCGCGTCCGTGTCCATGCCGCGCTTGATCACCTTGAGAGCGACCTTTTGGTCGTAATGACCATCGCTGCGCTCGGCGAGGTAGACCGACCCCATGCCGCCGCGACCGAGGAGGCGCAGGGTGCGATATCTCCCGATCAGGGTGCCGCGGGGAAAGCGCGCGTCGGCCGAGAGGAGGTCGAGAGCTTCGTCCGAGGCGCTGCCATCGATCCAGCCGGAGGGCGTGGTAGCGGCGCTGAGGAGGGTGGTGAGCTCGCGGTGCAGGGCCGGGTCGTCGCCGCAGGTGCGGTCGAGAAAGGCGGCGCGCTGCTCGGCCGGCAGGTCCCAGGCGCGATGGAAGAGCTCGTCGAGGCGTTGCCAGCTTGGGTCTTCGGTCATGGGCGCCCGTGGATGCTATCTGAGGAAAAAGGCCGGGGTACCGCCGCATCGGCACCCCGGCAAAAGGAGGACAACCGGTCAAGGACTCAATTACAGCTCCCCGCCGCCGCCGCTGCAGAAGACCTCGACCTCGAGGAGGATGGGGGAGCCGAAATCGCCGTCACCAGCCTTGTGCATCTGCCAGTCCGAGAGGAACTCTCCGCCGTCCTGCGGCCCTTCGAACCAGTGGCGGAAGCGCACCGTTTCTTGCGGTTCGGTGGTTTCACCCTCCGGCATCAGCAGGCTGGCCGTTCCGGCCAGGGGATCGACGCCGCCGATCGCCTTCAGGCTGTACCCGCCGGAGCGGCTCCAGGTGGTGGTGCCGATGTTTCTCACCCAGATGTCGGCCCAGACGCCGTCGCCACAATCGAGGGAGAGAGGCAGGTTGGAGTCATGGAAGATGGCGTCGTCGACGGTGCCGCCGCCACCGCCGCTGTTGCAGGAGACGTTGACGTGCTGGGAAACCTCAGGACCGAACCAGTTGCCCTGGCGGCTCAGGCGCCAGTCCGTTTCGTACCAGCCGGGGGTACCGGGAGCGGTGAGGGAGAGCTGGAAGGTGTGCTGCTGTTGGGGAGCGATCGCGACACCGTTGGGTAGCGGCACGGTGGTGGTCGAGGTGAAGGGATCGGTGCCTCCGAAGGCCCTCAGCTCGTAGCCGCCGGAGCGGCTCCAGGTGGTATTGCCGGTGTTCTTGAGGGTGATGGTGGCGTTCACGGTGCCACAGGCCATGGTCGCCGGCAAGGTCTCGGACTGGAGCTGCGCTGCGTCCGTGTCTCCACCTCCGCCGCCGCCGTCATCTCCTCCTCCTCCGCCGTCGCAGGTCACCTGCACGTCGGCGAGAGCGGTGGCTCCGAAGTAGCTCCAGCCCTGGCGGTACATTCGCCAGTCGGTGCGATAGGTGCCGCTGCTGGCAGGAGCCGTCAACGAGAGCTGGAAGCCATGGCTTTGCCCCGGCGCGACCACCGTTCCGCTCGGCATGGTGACCTCGATGCTCGGTGCCAGAGGATCGCTGCCACCGACGGCGCGCAGCTTGTAGCCCTCGGTGGCCGTCCAGGTAGTGGTTCCGGTGTTCTGCATCACCACTGTCGCCATCGCGGTGCCGCTGCAGGCCATGGCGCCGGGTAGGTTCGAAGAGGCGACCGCGGCATTGTTGGTGCCCCCGCCGCCACCACCGTCGTCGCCACCACCTCCATCATCGCCGCTGCCGTCACAGGTCACGGTGACCGTGTCGTTGGCGTTGCCGCCGAACAGGGAGCCACCCTTGGCCATTCGCCAGTAGGAGGTGTAGCTACCAGCCGTCGCCGGCGCCTGGAGCGGGATCGAGAAGCTGGTGCTTTGCCCCGGTGCGATCGAGCCGGTCACCGGGAACGCCTGGGCCGTGGCCAGCGGATCGGCACCGCTCGGCGCCTTCAGGGCGTAGCCTTCGGCGGCCGTCCAGGTGGTGTTCCCGGTATTGCGCATGGTGACCGTGGCGCTGCCCGTCGCGCCGCAGGCCATCTCGTTCGGAAAGACCCTCGATACCACCATGGCATCGTTCTGGGGATCCGTGCAGGTGACCGCGACGTTGCGCCCCGCTGCCGTACCGAAGCCACCGACGCCGAGCTGACGCATGCGCCAATCGCTGTGATGGGTGCCCTCGGCCTGGGGCGCCACAAGGGGAATCGAGAAAGTGGCGATGGCCCCGGGAGCGACACTTCCGCTGGGAGAAATCAGGAGGTTGGTCGCCAGCGGGTCGGCGTTGCCGATGGCTCCGAGGCGATAGCCCTCGCCTGCGGTCCAGGTGGTGGTGCCGTCATTGCGTACCCTCACCGTCGCCGTACCGTTTGCGCCACAGCTCATCGCGCTCGGGAACTGGGCCGACAGGATGGTGGCGCCGTTGACGCCGCTCGAGGTGCCGTTGGAGAACACCAAATCGACGCTGCGCATGCCGGGCACCGTGTCCGGCCCGCGGTCGGCGATGATCGTCAAAGTGCGAACGCCGTCCGGAAAGGTCCGCGTGTCGAGGGTGCCGCGGAAGGCCGAGTTGGGGTTGCAATTGGAGGTCGAATACTCGCTGCAGGTCCTTGAGTCATACTGATTGATCGTGAGGTTGCCGAGGGCCACCGGCTGGCCATCGATGAAGGCGCGGATGCGGCTGACGCCGTCCTCGTCGTCCCTCGCCACGCCGGTGACGTCGATCACCCCGGACCAGGTGCTGCCAGCTTTGTTGCGCAGGTAGACCTTCGAGCCGACCAGAGTCGAATTGGTGGCTGCCTCGTTGGCCGCCCCGGTGGCCCGCTGGAACGGCTCGGGCTCTCCCCAGTTGTCCTGGCAACCGAGCAACTCGTAGAGGTCGATCAGCTCGTTTTCGGTCTGGCCTTCACCATCGGTGACCTCGATCAGGCCTTCACCGACGAAGGTCCAAACGTCCTGACACTCGCCGTCGCAGTTGCGCAAGATTTCACACCAGTACTCGGGGCCGACAGTGCAGGAAATCAGGGCCAGGGTGTCCTGCGAGATTCGGAAGTGGTGCGGGGTCGGCGCGCCACACTCCATTCCGACACCGCTTTGCTGCTTGGTCAGCTGCACCAAGCTGTCGTGCGGGACCATGGCGGCGAAATACACCGGATCGGCACCAGCGGTGACGATTCTCGAACCGACCGCGACGATGTTGCCGCCGCCGTCGGTGGCGGTCATCTCCACCCGGACCGAGCCGCTTCCCGGTTGGCCGTCGAAGGTTTCGAGGTCGATCTGAGCTCCGACCCGGTAGAGGTTGTCGCTTCCTCCGCCATCATCGTCTCCGCCGTCATCGCCGCCGCCGTCGTCATCTCCACCGCCATCACCGCCACAGGCACCCGGTTGCTGGCAGCTACAGGTTACGGTGACGGTTGTGGGGCCCCCGGCGATGGTTGATTCGACTTTCGCCGGACAGTCCACGCCGTCATCGACAAAGCGCCGCCGCAACTCGAACCGGGAGTTATTTGGCATCTTTTGGAAGAAGGTGTCCTCTTGGGGAGCACCGCTCGCATTGCCCGTGAGGTTGACCGCCGATGGCCACGGACTTCCAAGATCTCTGGGGGCCAGGTCGTACCGAACCCGCTTGCCTTGCGGAAGGCCGACGACCCTCGCCGTGATGGGATGTTTGACAATGCAGGCCGGGCAGACCTGGGTGTAGGTTGATCCAAAGGCCACGGCGCCTGGGGATGGGGTGTAGCTCACTTCGAGGGTTTCTTGGATCACCACAGTGATGGTCACGGAGCAGCTGCAGAAGGGACAGATGTTGAAGGCACAGCCGAAGGCGAGGGTTGATTTGGGCTGCGTGGTTTGGTTGCCGATGTCGTTGTGCGCATCCACGCTCGGAAGCTCTGTCAGGACGTGACATTTCAGCCAGCTCCCGGCGTCGGGGTTTTTGACGCACTTGGCACTGTCGGGGACGATGAGTGGCTGGATCCTGCCGGTACAGTCGAACTGACAGTCGCATTCGAAGTCCGATCGGATGCGGACTCTATGACCGGAGGGGTCCTGGAAGGACGATTCGGAAATCAGGACTCGCGGAAGATCGGGTGGCCCCAAGCTCTGGCTCAAGTACTCAGGCCACTGGTAGCCATCGGATAGTTTGTATTCCCAGCGGGCGCATTCCACGGCTGCTTGGCTCGGCGTCGGCGAGATACCCAGGGTCGCCTCCGGCGAGTCATCCTGAAAACCAGCCGACTGCAAGCGTTCCCTTTGATGGGCGTCCATGGCGTGAGGACGGTTCAGCTCGAGAATCGCCTCTCCGGCTTTGGGTAGAACCGAGTCGAGAAGCCGGTAGGTCAGGCTATTCCCTCGAGGCGATGGAAACCAAGCGGCGAGGGCAAAGTAGCGGCGCTGCTCGCCTTCGAGCTCGAGGCGGACTTCGAAGGAGGTCAGTCCGACGACGGTCCCCCAATTGGAGTCTTCTTCAGCCATCATGTTCACCGCCTGGTCGGCCGTCATTCGTCCCACCGTCTCGGCTTCGGGCGTGCTGAAGTAGGGAGGCAGGACTTTCGAGCTCCAGGCGGCCCGGTGCTGCTGCGAAGAGGTTTTGAAGGAAGGCAGCTCGACGGTCCGGCCTTCCGGTGGTGTGATCAGAGTCACCCAGAGGTTGCTCGCAAGCTCACTGCGATCGAGATGGAGAAAGTTGGCCAGCTCGATCGAGAGGTCGTTCGTCGTCGCCTCGGAAAGGGCCCGATAGTGAGTTTCGAGGGCGATCTCTCGCTTGGCCAGCGAGCTGTCTTCCCGAATCTCGGCGATGCTTGGCAAGGCGACCAGCGAGGCGAGGAGTGCAATGAGTGGAATCAGGCGAAAGGAATCGAATCGACAGCGAGCCAACTTCATGAAGTCTCCTTGCTGAGCAGCCGGGGTTGGATTGGAAGAGAGGCGTACCTACTCTTCTTCACGCCGGTCGCGGAAAAACTCAGTCAGGGAATTCCGAAGAGGTCTGCCGGAGGCAGCGGGGCGACGGTTCGCCGCGGCCGTTCTTCTGGCTCGGCCATAGGGCTCAGGCTAGGGAAGCGGTCGGAATCCGCCGTCAGCCTGGCGGGCCCAACTCCTTGATCAGCCAGGCGCGGGCCAGACGCCAGTCGCGCACGACGGTCGACTGTCCCACTTCCAGAACCTCGGCCACTTCGTCGAGGATCAGGCCGCCGAAGTAGCGAAGCTGGACGACACGGGCTTTGCGCGGGTCCTTTTTTTCGAGGCGATCGAGAGCCTCGTCGAGGGCCAACAGGTCCGCCGAGCGCTGGGGATCCGACGGCAGAAAGTCCTCTTCCAGCTCGACCTGAATCGCCCCACCGCCACGGCGCTGGCGAAAGTGGGCCCGGGCGTGGTCGATCAGCACGCGGCGCATGACGATGGCCGCGATGGCGAAGAAATGACTGCGGCTGGTGCTGTTCGGGCGCTGCCGCAAGACCAGCCGGACGTAGGCCTCGTGAACCAGCGCCGTCGGCTGCAGGGTGTGATCGCGGCGGTTCCGGCGCAACTGCCGTCGAGCCAGGTTCTTGAGCTCGTCGTAGACCAGGGGGACCAGGGCTTCGAAGGCGGTTTCATCCCCATCCCGCCAGCGTCGCAAGAGTCGCGTCACCTGGCCGGCGCTGGTCGGCGAGCCGTGCTCGCCCGCTTCGAGATCTGGCTCCATGGTCCTCCCCACCCGGAACCGGTTCGGCGCGGTCCGGGCGGAGGCCATCCTAACCGGCGTTCGGGTCAGTGGCTGCTTTGGCTTTGTCGCAGGGCGGTGCGGGCCGAGGGATGACCGTGGGGTGGGCGATCGATGGTTGGCGGTAGTACTTCGATCGCGCGCTGAAGGTGGAGAGTAGCTTCCCGATCTCGCCCCTGATCGATCAACGCGAGGCCCAGGCCGAGCTCGGCCTGACCGGCGTGAAGGCTTTGCGGTCCGATCGTCTCGAGGGCCAGCGCCAGGGATTGGCGGGCTTTTTCCTCCGCTTGGTGGGGTCGGCGGCGGGCGAGGTCGAGGGCGACCTCGACATTTTGGTAGCGCAGTCGGTCGGGCAGCATGAGGGTCTCGATCTTGCCGACCGGGGCCTGTTCGAGCAAGGAAGAAGCGAGATCGAGATCTCCTCGGCGCAGCGCCAGGGCTGCTTCGATCGACGCCCGACGAATCGCTCGGCGGACATCGTTCTTCTTCGGACGGGGCGGGATCTCAGCAATCAGTTGCGAGGCCCGGTCGAGCTGGCCTAGGTCGAGGGCGACCTCGGCCTGGAAGAGACGGGACAAGGCACCGGTGTAGCTATTCGGGGCCAGCCCCATGGCCCGCTCGAAGGCCTGACGGCTCGCCTCCAGGTCGCCCGAGGCCCGCTCGACATGACCGATGAGGTGCCAGCCGTCCATGATGATGCTGTGGTTCTCGGGATAGAGGCGAGAAACCCGTTCCAGGGACTCGGCAGCGAGCTCCCGGGCGGTTCCGAGGCGACCACGGTCGAGGGCGACCCGGGCCGCCCACATCAAGGCGCTGCCGAGATGGGGGTGGTCGTCGCCGGAGGAGGCTCGCATGCGGCGCAGCGCCTCGGCGAGGTTCGCTTCGGCTTGCCGGTAGTCGCCGAGCGTCGCCGCCACCGCCCCCAGGTTGTAGTAGGAAGCGATCACCAGGGGATGATCCTCGCCGAGATTGCGTTGGTGAGCTTCGAAAACGCGGAGCATCAGGTCCCGGGCTCGCTCGATTTCCCCGGTCTCGAACCATACCGCCGCCAGTGCTTCGCTGGCGATGACGGTCTGCGGGTGGTCGTCTCCGTAGCGCTGGCTCCTTCTTTCGACGGCTTCACGCAGCAGAGCCTGGGCTGGCTCCATGCGCACCTGGATGCGCCGCAGGGTGCCGAGCTCGATCAATGCGTCCTCTAGGACCTCGCTTTCGCTTTCGGGAGCACTCCGGAGAGTTTCCAGCGAGTCGACCAGGAGTCGTTCGGCCCGTTGATTACGACCGCGGAGGCGCTCAATGCGGCCCTGCAGCAGACCGACCTTGGCGAGCTCGATGCGGTCGCCGGCGCCGGAGTCCCCGAGCAGCTGGCGGGATGCCTCGAGGTCGCGGGAGGCGGTCTCCAAATCTCCGGCCTCGATCCGGGCGTCGGCAACCAGCGCCAGCAGTTGGGCTCGCTGCCGGGTGCGTTTGCCGGGCATCCGCGATTCGATCTCGAGGGCGCGCAGAAAGAGGTCGCGAGATTCGGCGACGTGCCCCAGGTTGCCGTAGATTTCGCCCAGGACCGTCAGAACCTCGGCCTTGAGCCTCTCCTGGCCCTGGAAGTCCTGCTCGAGGCGCTCGACTCCGCGGTCGAGCATGCGCCGCGCGGTGACCGGAGCGGGAACCCCGTGGAGGGGATCAAAGCCCTCGAACATGCCCTTGAGATAGTCGGTGATGATCTCGGCGCGGACTTTCTCGCGCTGTGTTTGGCGCTGTTCGGTAAGCAGCAGGATGCCGAAGGCGAGGATCGAAACGGCAGCGATGAAGGCGGCCGCCATGGCATAGACGTTTCGCCTCAGAAAGCGGCTGGCGGAGTAGCGCAGGCTGCGCTGCCGTGCTCGCACCGGTTGTAGGGACCGGTGCCGCTCGAGGTCCTCGGAGAGGGCTGCGACCGAGTCGTAGCGTTCGGCGATGTCCTTGCGCAGGGCGCACAGCACGATGGCGTCGAGGTCGCCGGTGAGGCGCAGCTTTCGCTCTGGTGCGGCGGCCACGCTCGGTCGGGCAGGCTCGAGCTCGCGGACGGCGGCGGCGACCTGCTGACGACTCGCGGACTTGTGGCGAAATGGGTGAGCGCCGGTGAGCAGCTCGTAGAGAAGAACTCCCAGGCCGAAGACATCGGCGGCGGTGGTCACGGGACGCCCTTCGATCTGCTCGGGACTGGCGTAGCCGGGCGTCATCAGGCGCAGCTCGTGGGCGGTCTGTTCGGAGTCGACCCTTTCCAGGAGCTTCGCCGTCCCGAAGTCGAGCAGCTTCGGCGTGCCGAAGGGAGTGACGAGGATGTTGCTCGGTTTGAGATCCCTGTGGATGACCAGGTTGCTGTGGGAGTACCGCACCGCGTCACAGATCCTCAGAAACAGGTCGAGGCGTTGATCGATGGTGAGCTGGTTGGACTCGGCGTAGCGGTCGATCGGCTCGCCTTCGACGTACTCCATCACCAGGTAGGGGCGACCATCGCGCGTGGCGCCACCGTCGATCAGGCGGGCGATCGAGGGATGGTCGAGCTGGGCCAGGATCTGGCGCTCGCGGCGGAATCTCTCGAGGATCGACTCGGTGTCCATACCGCGCTTGATGACCTTGAGGGCGACCTGCTGGTTGAAGTAGCCGTCGCCCCGTTCCGCGAGGTAGACGGATCCCATGCCGCCGTGGCCCAAGGGACGGACGATTCGGTAGCGACCGATCCGGGTACCGGACGGGAAGATCTGGTCCGTCGCCAGAACCTGGAAGGCCTCGTCCGAGGCGGTGCCGTCGATCCAGCCGGAAGGCGACTCGGCGGCTGCCAGAAGGGACTCGACTTCGGCACGGAGGGAATCGTCGCCGCATTCAGCTTGCAGGAAGGACTTTCGGTCCTCCGGTGGAAGGTCCCAGGCCCGGTGGAAGAGCTTGTCGAGTCGCTGCCAGCGTTCGGTTTCGCTCATGGAGAATGAAGTCAGAGCTGGTTCTCGGAAATCGGGCGGACTCTACGTCTGGGTGCTGGGCCAGGTCCGCCGAGTGATTGGAATAGTACAAGTCGCGGTGCTCGTTCCGACCCTGGCAACCGCTGCTCGGATCCTGACGCTCGAGGAAAAAAGACCGGGGCGCCACCGCGCCGGCGCCCCGGGAACGGAGGACCGCAATTGCTCAGGTCCCCGCGATCAAGGTTCCTCTCCGTCGCAGAAGACTTCGACCTCGAGGAGGATTGGCGATCCGAAGGTGCCGCTGCCGGTCTTCTTCATCTGCCAGTCGGAGAGGTAGGAGTCCTCTTCCATGGGGGCCTCGAACCAGCGTCGAAACTCGACCGTGTCCTGAGGCCCGGTGGTGACGCCGTCGGGGAACGGGATGTTGGCGGTATTGGCGAGAGGATCGGTGCCTCCGATGGCCTGGAGGCTGTACCCGTCGGCCTTGGTCCAGGTGGTGGTGCCGACGTTCTTGACCCAGATGCTGGCCCAGACTCGTTCTCCGCAGTCGAGGCTGAGAGGCAGGTTCGAGTCGTAGAAGGTGGCGTCGTCGGTGCCTCCGCCACCACCGTCGGTGCAGGTGACGTTGACGTTCTGGATGGCCTGCGGTCCGAAGCCTCCGGTTCCGACGCGGTGGAGCCGCCAGTCGGTGAGGTACCAGCCGGGTGTTCCGGGTGCCGTGAGGGCGACCTGGAAGGTGTGGCTCTGGTCGGGTCCGATCGAGGCATTCGAGGGCAGGCGGATGGTGGTGTTACTGGTGAAGGGGTCGGTGCCTCCGATGGCCCGCAGCTCGTAGCCGCCGGCGCGGGTCCAAGTGGTGTTGCCGGTGTTCTTGAGGGTGATGTTGGCGTTCTGGGTGCCGCACCCCATGGTTCCCGGCAGGGTTTCCGACTGGAGCTGGGCGGCATCGGTGTCGCCACCGCCACCGCCGCCCCCGTCGCAGTCCACCGTGACATCGGCCACCGCCATGCCCCCGAACTCGCTCCAGCCCTGGCGGAACATGCGCCAATCGGTGCGGTAGGTGCCGCTGGTTCCCGGTGCCTCGAGGGGGATGGAGAAGTCGTGCTCTTGCCCCGGTGCGATGTTGAGGTTGGCCGGCAGCAGCACCTCGAGGTCGTTGGTCAGCGGATCGCTGCCGCCGACGGCTCGCAGGCGATAGCCGTTCGCCGCCGTCCAGGTGCTGGTGCCGTTGTTTCGCATGGTGACGACGGCGGTGGTGCTGCCGTCGCAGGCCATGGTTGTCGGGAGCGTCGAACTGGCCACGGTGGCGTTGTCGATCGGATCCTCGCCGCCGCCGCCACCTTCGCAGGTGACGGTGACGGTCGCCGTGGCCTTGACTCCGAAGAGGCTGCTGCCCCGGGCCATCCGCCAATGGGAGGTGTAGGTTCCGGCCTCGGCGGGCGCCAGCAGCGGAATGGTGAAGAGGTCGCTGTCGTTCGGGGACACCACTCCGTCGACGGCGATCGCCTGGGTGGTCGCCAGGGGATCGGCGCCGCTCGGAGCATGCAGGCCGAACCCGCCAGGGCCGGTCCAGGTGGAGGTGCCGGTGTTCTTCATGCGCACGCTGGCGGTGGCGCTTTCGCCACAGGTCAGCTCGCTGGGAAAACTGATCAGCGTCGGCTGGGCGTCGTGCTCCGGATCGCCACAGGAGACGGTGACGTTGCGGCTGACCACCGGGCCGAACTCCCCGACGCCGGTCTGTTTCATGCGCCATTCGGAGGTGTAGGTGCCCTCCGTGGAAGGCGCCTGCAGGGGAATCTCGAAAGCATAGATCTGGCCGGGATTGACCGTGATGTTGGTTGGCAGGCCGATGGCGGTGCTGTCGGCCAGTGGGTCGGAACCACCGCGAGCGAACAGGTGGTAGCCGTCGGCGGAGGTCCATTGAGTGGTGCCGGTGTTTTCGACCGAGATCGTCGCGGTGGTCGTTTGATCGCAGTCGAGGCTCGACGGGAAGTTGACCGAGAACATCTCGGCATCGTTGGTGCCGCCGCCGTTGCCGTTGTCGAACACCACGGTGATGTTCCTCATGCCGGGGACGGTGTTGGGTCCGCGGTCGGCCACCACGCTCAGGGTGTGAACCCCATCGGCGAAGGCGGTGGTGTCGAGATGGCCTCGGAAGGCGGTGTTGGAGTTGCAGTTGGGAGTCGAGTACTCGCCGCAGGTCAACGGGTCCGGCTGGTTGATCTGCAGGTTGGTGAGTGGCACCGGATTGCCGTTGAGGAAGGCGCGAATGCGGCTGACGCCGTCCTCGTCGTCGCGCGCCACGCCCACGATCTCCATCGTGCCGGACCAGGTGCTGCCGCTGCGGTTGCGCACGAAGACCTTGGAGCCGACCAACGTCGACGGCGGATCTCCGCCCTCGGTGACAGGCTGTCCGAGCTCCTCCTCGCCCCAGTTGTCCGCGCATCCGGCCAACTCGAAGATGTCGACCGGCTGAGTTTCGGTGTTGCCGCTGGCGTCGGTAACTTCGATCTCCCCTTCGCCGATGAAGGTCCACTCGTCCCGGCACTGGTTGCCTTCGCAGTTGCCGAACAGGTGGCACCAGTACTCCGGTCCGACAGTACAGCCGATATTGGCCACGGTGTCGCCGGAGATCTGAAAACTGCTCGGTACCACGCTTCCGCATTGCATGCCGGTGCCGGTTTGTCGGATGGTCAGGTTGACCTGGCTGCCCTCCGCAACGAGGGAGCTGAAGTAGGTCGGGCCAGCATGGGCCGTGACGGTGATGACTTCATTGGCGATCAGGGCGCCCGTTTGATCGCTGTAGGCGAACAACTCCAAGGAAACCGATCCCTCGCTCTCCTCCCCATCGAAGGTGTCGACGTCGATCTCGCCGCCCACTTGATAGAGCCCGGGTGGCGTCTGGGTGCCACCGCCGCAGGTGTCCTCGCCATCGGCCGATGACTGGCAGTCGCACTGAACTTCGATGGTGGTTGCCCCCGACACGGTGGTTTCGACGCGTGGGCAGGAGATTCCCTGGCTGCCGGAGATGAACTTCACTCGCACCGAGGAGCCGTCGACCATCGTGTAGTCGAGGGGCAAGGTCACGGGCGAGCCGTCCGCCAAGCCGTGAATTCTCTGGTACTCGCTATCGGGAAAGAACCCTGGATTCGGCAGGACGTTGAGGTTGGCGTGCTGGCCCAGATCGAGGCCGGTGACTCGAAGTGTGACCGGCACTCTGGTGCGACAGGCGGGGCAGTACTCGCTGTACTCGGCCTTCCAGGGCACGGCGTCGAACGGGGAAAGCTGGAGCTCGAGCGCAAAGCCATTGTAAGCAGCGACAACGGTGACGCCACACAGACAAAACGGGCAGACCTTGTAGGCGCAGCCCCAGCCGATGGTGCCCAGGGCTCTGGTATTCGAGTCGCCGAGGTCGTTCCTGGTGGCAACGCCAGGGCCTGGACTCAGACGATGGCACCTCCACCAGGTTCCAATGTTCGGATTGGCGACGCAGGCCCCTGAGCCCAGCACCGGAAAGGGGGAAGACCGGGCGATGCAAGACTCGGTGCACTTGCACTTGAAACCGGCCGTGACGTTTGCCAGGTGCCCGTTGTGTGAGGGGGTCGAGAGGGCTTCGTTGGGAATGCCAGGAATCGGTTGCGCGCCGTAGGAACCGACCCAATCCGGGGGGCTGAAGTCATAGCCGCGGGACAGGTCGAATTCCCAGGCTACGCACTGTTGCGAGCTGGATGTGGTCGCTTCGGCCTGCTGGGATTCCGCCAAGGATGAGGGCTTCGCTGCTGACTGCCTGCTGCGGTCATCGTCGGCGATCCAACCGATAGCGGTCGCGATGTGGGGTATGAGAGCGTCCAAGAGTCGGTAGGAGACGCTGGTACCTCGTTCGGTGGCGAACCAGAAGGCAATGGCGTAGTGGTCCCTCTGTTGGTCACCGAGGGAGGCCTGGACACGAAAAGAAGTGACATATTTCACTTTGCGCCAGGCTCGATCTTCGTTGGTGAGCTCGTCGATGACGTTTCGAAGGCTCAGCGAGCTGACCAGTGTCGCATCAGGCTGAGAGAAGTAGGGAGGGAGCGGTTGGTCGCTCCATGAGCCGGTCAAGCGCGGTCCGATCGGTCCGGAGGAACCCGTTTCTTCGAGCTCGATGAGGAATCCCTCGGGGGGTGTGACAAGGGACAACCAGGAGTGATTCGAGAACTCTTCTCGAGTCAGGTGGAGGAAACTCGAGACTTCGAGCCGAAGCGCATCACCGGTCGCCTTGGCGACGGTGGTGTAGTGCTCTTCGATGACCGTCTCGCGGCCAGCGGGAGTCGAGAGGTCCTGACTCGCTGACGCAGGCCAGGCGGTCAGGGTGGTGATCAGAGCGAAGGCGAGAACGAGTCGTCGGGGCGAACCGGATTTCGGGCGCATGCAGTCTCCAGAGATTCGGTGGAACGTCACCGGTCAGCAGATGTGTGTACCTACTTCAAGCTGCGGTGGCTCGTCGCAGGCTCCGTCATCGAATCTCGAAGAGGGTTGGGTCGAGGTGGAATGCCTCGACGAGAAAGCGAGGGTGCAGGGGGACCGAGCAGACGAAGAGCTCGGTGCTGAAGGTGGCCCCTGGGGAGGCCGGCAGGGGGCTCTAGCAGGCTGCTGAAAAAGTCCGCTTCGCGACTTTTCCAGCGCTGCTAGCTGTTTTTCCGAGAGGGGCTACGCGCCCCTGACTACGCGTCCCGCTCCGGCCCAAGAAGCGCGGTTCTTGGGCCTCCTCTCCCGTCGCGGCGGCTACGCCACCGCCGGGCCCTCTCGGGCCCGGTCGCAGGTTGCCGACGAGTTTTTCAGCAACCTGCTAGGTGGCTCGCTTGCCCTGGCTCAGTCTTGGTGGGGGCTTCTGCGAGGGGCCGGAGGATGGACACGGCCTGACCGAGTGGCCGACAGGTTCGGCCCGCGATTCTCGGAGCCGAGCTTGGTCAGCAGCCAGGCCCTCGCCAAGCGCCAGTCGCGCACCACCGTCGCCTGGGAGACCTGAAGGATCTCGGCGACCTCGTCGAGGGTCAGACCGCCGAAGAAGCGGAGCTGCACCAAGCGCGCCTTGCGCGGATCCCGCCGTTCGAGCCGATCGAGGGCTTCGTCGAGGGCCAGCAGATCCGTGGTTCGTTGGGGGCTGGTGACCTCCAAGGCCTCTTCGAAGTCCACCTTGAGGGATCCGTCGCTGCGCCGCAGGCTCTGATGGGACCGGGCATGGTCGATCAGGACGCGGCGCATCACCAGGGCGGCGATGCCGAAAAAGTGGGTGCGATCCTCCCACTCGGGGTTTTGCGGGCCCAGAAGACGTACGTAAGCCTCGTGAACCAAGGCCGTCGGTTGCAGCGTGTGGTCGACCCGTTCGCGGCGAAACTGTCCTCGCGCCATCTTGAGGAGGGTTTCGTAGACCAGCGGCACGAGAGCCTCGAGGGCGGCCTCGTCCCCCGCCCGCCAGCGTTGCAAGAGCCCGGTGACTTGGTGCGCTTCCTGGGTTGGCTCGGAGGTGGTCATCTCTCGCGCAAGATCTTATCGCCCGGTCGAGGGCTTCTTGGTGAGCCTTCGCAGACCCGGACCAATTCGTCTTCGACCAGGCCGGCGAGGAGCGCCTCGAAGGACGGCGGCGGCGGGCTCGATTTCGCTGTCCAGATCGTGACGCTCGACGATGCTGGGACTGTCTCGTTCGCGGTGATCGTCGAAGCCCAGCCAGGCAGGTCCCTGATTGTCTCCTAGGCTCCTCCGCAACGGTTCCGTCAGGAGAGGTTCGCCAGCGCTTGCCGTGCCGTCGGGGATCCCTGAGGCGGCCGGTCGCGGGGCGCTGGCAGCAAGGCCTCGGCCTTTTCGAGGTGGGAGCGAGCTTCGGAAGCTCGTCCCTGGGCTTGCAGTGCCAGTCCGAGGGCGAGCTCGCACTGGCCCGTTCGCGTTGCCCTCGGTCCCACCGTCTCGTGGGCTCGATGGAGGGCCTTGCGGCTGCGCTCTTCGGCGAGCTGTGGGCGGTTGGCGGCCAGGTCGATGGCGGCCTGATAAATCTCCAGCAGAAGCTGGTCGGCGACGCTCAGGCTCTTGACGGCGCGGCTCAAGGCTTGTTGTCGATGCACCTCGGCCTGTTCGAGTTCTCCGCGCCGTAGGTCAATCGACCCTCGAGCGATGTCCGCTCGGGTCCTGAGCCTGAGGTCGCCTCGGCCGGGAGTTTGAGAGATTCGCTCGAGCCATTCCTCCGCCTCCTCGAGGCGATCCTCGTCGAGACTGAGCTCGGCCAGATAGAGGTTGACGAGTCGCCGCTCATGGTTGTTCGGGGCCGTGGTGCGAGCCTCTTCCAGGAGCTTGCGTGCCTCCGCGGGTCGTCCGGCATCGCGCTCGATTCGGGCGAGCAGGGTGAGCGTGTCGACGATGATCGGATGACCCTCGGGAAAGCCCGGACGGGCCCTCACCAAGGCCTCCCGGCCATGGGTGCGGGCCGTCTCGAGGTCGCCGCGGTCGAAGCCGACACGGGCCGACCAGAGCAGCGCCGGCACGATCTGCGGGTGCTCCTTGTCGTGGTGATTGCGCATTCGGTCGAGGGCCTCGGCCAGGTGCTCGGCGGCCTCTTGATAGTTGCCGAGAGTGGCGAAGAGGGCGCCGCGATTGAAGTAGCTGGCGAGCACGCTGGGGTGATCGTCGCCGAAGATCTTGCGTCGGGCGACGAGGACGCGTCCGGTGATTTCCTCCACCTGATCGAGCTGTTCGAGATCGAAGAGCTGGGCTCCCAGGGCTTCGAGGGCGACGATGGTCTTGGGATGGTCGTCGCCGTGGCGGGCGCTGCGTCGATCGACCGCCTCCTGAATCAAGTCCCGGGCCGCCTCGGGCCTTTGCAAGTGCCCGAGGGTCAAGCCCAACTCGACCAGAGCGATGTCGATTCGCTCGGCGGCTTCCTCGGGGTGGGTGCGCAGGCCGTCGAGAGCCGGCTGGAGGAGCGCCATGGCGGCGTCATACTCACCGGAGGTACGAAGCAGGGCGCCGAGCCGCAGGCGGCCGCTGTCGGCTTCGAGGCTGTCGCCGAGGCCGGCCGATTCGAGCTCGACGAGGTTGCCCTCGAGACGGCGGCGCGCGCTTTCGAGGTCGTTGAAGCTGATCTCTGCGGCGTCGACCCGGTTGAGGAGGTCGGCGCGCTGTCGTGGGCGATTCCCCAGGCGCTCGCGCTCGAGGGCGAGCGCCGAAAGGAGGATCTCGTGGGCCTTCTCGGGAAAACCGAGATTGGTGTAAATCTCTCCCAGGACTTTGGCGACTTCGGTCTCGAGCTCCGGCGCTTCGCCGAGCTCGCCGGCCAGGCGATCCGCTCCCCGGTCGAGCATCTCGCGGGCGGTCACCGGCTGCTCTTCCCCGCGCAGGGGATCGAAGCCGTCGAAGAGGCTTTGCATGAACTCGGTCATCGCGGTCAGGCGGACCTTTTCCTGGCGCGTTTCCCGCTGTTCCCGCACCAGGGCCGCCAGCCAGAGCCCGGCCATGGTCAAGGTCACCAAGGTGGCGCCCAGCACCAGCCGGTGGCGCTTGAGAAAGCGCTGGGCGCGATAGCGCCGATCTCCTTGCCGGGCGCGCACCGGTTTGGTCGTGCGGTGGCGTTCGATGTCTTCGATCAGGGCGGCGACCGAATCGTAGCGATCCTCGGGCTCCTTGCGCAGGGCACACAGGGTGATGGCGTCGAGGTCGCCCCGGAGGCGCGTTTGCCGGTTCCTCGGCGCCACCGTGCTCGGCCTCGGGGCCGGGCGCTCGGTTACCGCATAGGCCATCGCCTGGCGGTCGACGCCGGCCTCGCGGAAGGGATGGCGCTCGGTGAGCAGCTCGAAGAGCAAGACGCCGAGACCGAAGACGTCCGAGGCGGTCGTCATTGGGCGACCGTCGAGCTGCTCCGGGCTGGCGTAGCCGGGCGTCAGGAGGCGCATGTCGTAGGCGGTCTGGCCTTCTTCCGAGCTTTCGAGGAGCTTGGCGGTGCCGAAGTCGAGGAGCTTGGGAGCTCCGTCTTTGGTCACCAAGATGTTCGAGGGTTTGAGGTCGCGATGGATGATCAGGTTGCGGTGCGCGAACTGCACGGCTTCGCACACCTCCAGGAACAGGTCGAGACGCTGATCGATCGCCAGTCGATGCTTTCCGACGTACTGATCGATCGGTTCTCCCTCGATGTGCTCCATCACCAGATAGGGGCGACCTTCGGGAGTGGCGCCGCCGTCGAGGAGACGCGCGATGCCGGGATGATCGAGGTTGGCGAGGATCTGCCGCTCGCGGCGAAAGCGGGTCAGGAGGGCAGCGGTGTCCATGCCCTGCTTGATCACCTTGAGGGCGACCCGCTGGTCGTAGTGGCCATCACTGCGCTCGGCGAGGTAGACGACCCCCATGCCACCATGGCCGAGGGTGTCGAGCACTCGGTAGCGCCCGATCAACGCTCCCCGAGGGAACTGCTGGTCCGAAGAGATCAGCTCGATCGCCGTTTGCGAGGCCGAGCCATCGATCCAGCCGTCGGGCAGTACATCCGCTGCCAGGAGACCTTCCAGTTCCCGTTTCAAGGCCGCGTCGTCGGCGCAGGCGCGGTCGAGAAAGGGCTGGCGCTCATCGGGCGGCAACTCGCTCACCTGGTGAAACAGGTCGTCGAGCTTCTTCCAGCGGGCGTTGTTTGCGCTCATCGTTCCTCGGATCCGTCCGTTGCGGGTGATCCAGCCTAATCCTGGTGGCTCGTAAATACAAAAAGACCGGGGCGACGTGGGCCGCCCCGGTGAGTGGCAGGCCTTACGGCCCGATAGGACTCATGGTTCTCCGCCGCCGTCACCGCCGGAGAAGCACATCACCTCGACCTCCATGGCGATGAGGGCTCCGAAGGTGCCGTGGCCGGTCTTGTGCATCTTCCAGTCAGAGACCAGGAAGGCCTCCTGGTTCGGGGCTTCGAACCAGCGGCGGAACTTCACCGTCTGCTGCGGCTCGACGGTCTCGCCGGCCGGAAGCGGCATGCTGGCGGTGCCGGCGAGGGGATCGATACCGCCGATCGCCTGCAGGCTGTAGCCCTCGGCGCCGGTCCAGGTGGTGGTGCCGACGTTGCGCACCCAGATCTCGGCCCACAGGCCGTCACCGCACTCCATCGACAGCGGCAGATTGGAGTCGTGGAAGATGGCGTCGTCGGTACCGCCGCCGCCATCGCTGCAGGTGACCTGGATATCGCGGCTGATGTCCGGTCCGAAGGGCGTGCCCTCGCGGTGGAGCTGCCAGTCGGTGCGATACCAGCCGGGAGTTCCGGGCGCGGTCAGAGTGAGGCCGAAGGTGTGCTGCTGCTGCGGACCGATCTGGACCCCGCTCGGCAACTGCACCCGCGTGCTCTGGGAGAACGGATCGGTCCCTCCGACGGCGCGCAGCTCGTAGCCGGCGTCGCGGCTCCAGGTGGTGTTGCCGGTGTTCTCGAAGGTGATGCTGGCCTGCACCGTGCCACAACCCAGCGATGCCGGCAGGGTGTCGGCGAGGCGGCGGGCGGCGTCGGTATCGCCACCCCCTCCGCCACCCCCTCCGCCACCACCACCCCCTCCACCGCCACCCCCTCCGTCACCGCCGCAGGAGACGGCGACGTCGGACTGGGCGAAGGCGCCGAAAGGGCTCCAGCCCAGGCGATCCATGCGCCAGTCGGTACGGTAGGTGCCGCTCGCCGACGGTGCCGTCAGCGCGACCTGGAAGGTGTGCTGCTGGCCGGGAGCCACGACGACACTCGAGGGCAGCGGCACCACCACCGTGCTGGTGAGGGGATCGCTGCCGTCGACGGCGCGCAGGCGGTAACCATCCGACGCCCTCCAGGTGCTGGTGCCATTGTTCTGGAAGGTCAGGCTGGCGGTCATGCTGCCGGAGCAGGGCAGCGAGCTCGGCAGATTGGCGGCCACCAGCGAGGCGTTGTCGACCTCCTGCTGGCCGCCTCCGCCGCCACCACCACCGCCACCGTCCGAGCAGGTCACCTGCACCGTGCCGCTGGCGACGTCACCGAAGAGGGACGCGAACCGGCTCATGCGCCAGTGAGAGGTGTAGCTGCCGGCGGTGTCCGGTGCTCGCAGGGGGATCTGGAAAGCTCTGCCATCGTTCGGCGGTACCGGAGCGGTGAGCGGAATGCTCGTGACGGTTGCCAGGGGATCGCTACCGCTCGGTGCGCGCAGTGTGTAGCCGCTGCCGCTGTCCCAGGTGGTGGTGCCGGTATTGCGCAGGGTCACCGTCGCCGTTGCGGTGGTTCCGCACTCGAGCTCGCTTGGAAAGCTGACCGAAAGCAAGCTCGAATCATTGACCGACGTGTTGCAGGTCACCACGACATCGCGGACAGCGATCCACGGACCGAAACCGCCGACGCCGGTTTTTCGCATCCGCCAGTCGGAACGATAGGTTCCTTCTGCGGTCGGGGCCTGCAATGGGAAATTGAAAGTCACCGTCTGGTCTGGCGCAATGCTCTGACCGGGCGGAATCGGAAAGGACGTTGTCGTCGCTACTGGATCGGAATTCCCGACCGCTGCGAGGCGATAGCCCGCCGCCGCCGTCCACGTTGCAGTGCCGGTGTTGCGCACGCTGATGCTCGCGGAGCCGGCGGCGCCACAGGCCATCTCGGTCGGGAAATGCACTGCGCCTGGAGCCGAGTCGTTCTCTTCGGCTTGGTTGCCGTTGGCGAAGTTCAGGGTGACGTTTCGCATGCCGGGGACCGTGCCGGGGCCGCGGTCGGCGACGATGCTGAGGGTGTGCGGACCATCGCTGAAGCCTCGTGTGTCTAGCTTGGCCCGGAATCCCGAGTTGGGGTTGCAGTTTGCGGTTTGGTACTCGCTGCAAGTCAGCGGATCGAAGGTGTTGATGGCGAGGTCGGTGAGGGCCACCGGCTGTCCGTCGACGAAGGCGCGAATTTGGCTGACGCCATCCTCGTCGTCGCGGGCGACTCCCGTAACCTCGATGACTCCAGACCAGGTGGAGTTCTCGCGGTTGCGCACGAAGACCTTCGAGCCGATCAAATTCGATGGCGTCGCGGCCGCTGCGGCCGTGCCGGCAGTGCGCTGGCCGCCGAGCTCGTAGTTGCCCGAACAGCCGAGGAGCTCATAGATGTCGACCGGCTGGGAGGAGGTTTCCCCGCCCTCGTCGATGACTTCGATCTCTCCTTCACCGATGAAGGTCCAGACGTCTTGACAATCGTCGTCGCAGATCCCCAAGACTTCGCAGTCGTAGCGTGGTCCGGTGGTGCACGCGACCCAGGCCACGGTGTCGTTGTTGATCTCGAAGGAATTGGGCACGAAGTTGCCGCAGTTCATGCCGATGCCTGACTGTTGAATGTAAAGCTCGACCCGGCTTCCTTCCTCGACCAGGGGGCCGAAGTAGCTGACCTCGGCGTCGGCATTCACGATGACCGTGTCGCTGGCGACGAGCCCGCCGTGGAAGGGGTCGTAGACATCCATTGCGGCCCGAATACTGCCCTCGCCTTCGACGCCATCGAAGGTGTCGAGGTCCATCTGGGCGCCGACTTGGTAGAGGACGAGGGGAGTCGAGCCACAGCCGTCATCGCCCTCGGCCCCTCGCTCGTTGCAGGAACAATCGATGTCGAGCAAGAGGAAGCTCCGACCTCCGGACGGTCCGGGCATCGGGCTGTTGTCGGTCACTTGGCAGCGTTCCGGACCACTCACTCGGGAAATGAAGTTGACCTGGTAACCCTGATAGCCGTTGGCGGCGCCGGAGCCATCGGCATTCTGCAGGTTGGCGCGAAAACTGGATCCGTCGGAGGACCCTTGAGCCTGGAGGGTGGCGAGAAATTCTCCGGTGGCGCCGGAGGACGGACCGATCCCGATGACGTAGGACAGGCTTTCGTCCGCCTCGAGCCCCGTGATTTGTGCCGAAAGCGACATGCGCGGGCATTGGTTCACCACGTCGTTGCACGTGCAGTCGAACTGGAAGGTCAGATCTTCGCTCCCGAAAACGTTGCTCGTCGGAACGGTGGAGTCGAGGATGCAGGTCCGCCGTCGGTGGTCGGGGATGTTCGGCGTTTGCACTCGAGGCGTCTCGAACACGACCTGGTCGCCTTCGGCGCACTCGTCCAGGATTTCCTTGAAGGTGCCATTGTCGTTCAGGGTGACGGTTCCCGAATCGCGGACGAGTCCGTTCGAGGCCCGACATTCAGCCTGAATTTCGACGGATTCTGCAGAAAGGAGCCCGGTGGCACCGACGTCTGCACTGCGCAGGAAGCTGACTTCCTCACAGAGATGGCCGTACTGCGCCGGGAACTGCTGGCAGTAGCACTCGAGGCTAGCGTGAGTACAGTTACCGATACCTTCGACCGGGTCGGTGGTGAGGAAGTCGAGGCAGAAGCTGAGCCCTGGAATCGAAGCGCCGCAGCCAACGAGGCAGGCAAAGTTGGTGCCGGGAACCGCGGCGCAGGCGCAGGAGATCACTCCCACGGCGATGCTTGTCAAGCAAAGACCAAGATCGATCCCTGCGCCGATGTAGAGGTCGTTGGTACAGCCGCAGAACGAGGCTCCGCAGTTGTCGATGGGAGCATCGTCACAGCCCTGCTCGAAAACCGGCGGTAGGTTGCCACTGCCGAGGTTCGAAACGGCACCGGTCAGAGCCTGGAAGTTTCCTGCAGCGGCGATGGCGCTGGCCTTGGAAGATTCGGTTCTCTCAACGGACAGAACTCGCAAGTCCCGACTCCCTTGCCTCAAGACGAGGAGTCGGCCTGTGACTGTGCTGGGCTTTTCTGAGTGCGGTCCGATGAGCTGTCCGCTGACCTGGTAGGTCTCGGTGAAGACGTAGAGCTCTTCTCCCTGGGGCAGCCAGAGGTCCGATGAGATCTCCGTCCGAGTACCGGCGATCTCGACGAATGTGCCGGTTCCGAAGCTTCCGTCCGCGAGGACCGTGGTGGCGAGCCAGGGGAGATCCGGGCTCGCATCGCGTGGCGCTGGCTTCAGTTCGAGGTACGCCCCCTGACCCGAACCTTGTCCCCAGTGCTGAAGCCAGATTCTGTCGACGGAGGAAGCTGCCGCGGGAGCTTGAAAGGTGCCATCCGGTGGTTCGATGACAGCCTGCTCGGCAGCCAGGCTTTGAGCAAGAGCCAGGCCAGCGACGAGCAGAACCAGAAGGAAGAATGGACAACGGCGTCGGGAATAGATCGGGCGCATGAAACCTCCTGATGGATGCCTTCGCGGGGTGCCCCGTTCGGCGAATGAATGCGTACCTATTCCTGGTTGCGCCGGGATCGAGAAAACTCGGTCATGGCCCGTTGGGCCGGGGGAGGGAGGGGCTGACCTGGGGGCCGGCCCGGGGGGCGAAAGGGCCCTAAGCGGTGGCGCCGAGCTCCTTGAGGAGCCAGGCGCGGGCCATGCGCCAGTCGCGCACCACCGTCACCGGCGCAACCCGCAGGACCTCGGAGACTTCGTCCAGGGTGAGACCGCCGAAGAAGCGTAGCTGGACGACCCGGGCCTTGCGCAGGTCGTGCTCCTCGAGGCGCCCGAGGGCGTCGTCGAGGGCCACCAGCTCGGCGGTCGCGGCGGGGTCCGTGAACAGCAGGTCGTCCTGGAGCTCGACCTGGACCGCTCCGCCACCGCGGCGCTGTCGATTGAGAGCGCGAGCATGCTCGATCAGAACCCGCCGCATCACCACCGAGGCGACGGCGTAGAAGTGTGCGCGACCTTGCCAGTCGGGCGTCTGGTCGCCGAGCAGGCGGACGTAGGCCTCGTGCACCAGGGCGGTGGCTTGCAGGGTGTGGTTCTGACGCTCGCTGCGTAGCTGAGTGCGGGCGAGAGCGCGCAGCTTCTCGTAGACCAGCGGTAGCAGGGCCTCGAAGGCTTCCTCGTCTCCGGACCGCCAGCGCAGCAGCAGACCGGTGATCTCGAGCTGCGCGCCCGAGAGCTCGCTGGGATCGGCGGTCATGGATCCCCGAAGCTCAGCACGAAGTTCCCTTTCTCCACGGCGACTCGCACCCTGCCGCCCTTCGCCAGGGCTCCGAAGAGCAGCTCATCGGTGAGCGGCCGCTTGATCTCGTCCTCGATCACTCGCGCCAGGGGGCGAGCGCCAAAGGCCGGATCATGGCCCTTGTCGGCGAGGAGCTGGCGGGCTGCGGGCGTCAGCTCGAGGTGCACCTTCTTGGCCGCCAGGGGCTGGCGCAGCTCGTCGATCAGCTTGTCGACGATGCGCACCATGACCTCGGGGGTGAGGGCGGCGAAGCGCAGGCGGGCGTCGAGGCGGTTGCGGAACTCGGGGCTGAACAGGCGCTCGACGGCGCGGTCGCCGTCGGAGGCCTTGACGGTGCCGGCCTCGGCCTCGACGAAGCCGGGGCTGCGGCGAGCCATTTCCTGGGCACCGACGTTCGAGGTCATCAGCAGGATGACGTGGCGAAAGTCGGTGGCCTTGCCGTTGGTGTCCGTCAAGGTGCCGTGATCCATCACCTGCAGCAAGAGGTTGAAAACGTCCGGATGGGCTTTCTCGATCTCGTCGAGGAGCAGGACGGCGTGGGGGCTCTGGCTCACCGCCTCGGTGAGCAGACCGCCGCGATCGAAGCCGACGTAGCCCGGGGGCGCTCCCACCAGTCGCGAGACCGTGTGCTGCTCGCGGTACTCGCTCATGTCGAAGCGCAGGAAGGCGACGCCGAGGAGCTCGGCGAGCTGTTTGGCGACCTCCGTTTTGCCGACGCCGGTCGGGCCGGTCAAGAGGAACGAGCCGACCGGCTTCTGCTCCTCGCGCAGGCCGGCGCGCGCCACCTTGATGGCGTCCACCAAACGTTCGAGGGCGGCGTCCTGGCCGAAGACCCGCTCCTTGAGCTCGGCCTCGAGGTGGCGCAGGCGCTCGCGATCGTCGCCCTTGACGGTGACCTGAGGAACCCGCGCCATGCCGGCGACGACTTTCTCGATCTCGGCGGCTCCGACCTGCTTGCCGCCCTTGAGAGCAACCGCCGCTCCGGCCTCGTCGAGCAGGTCGAGGGCCGAGTCCGGCAGCCGCCGGTCGCGCAGGAAACGGCCGGCGAGGTCGGCGGCGGCGCGTAAGGCGGGGCCGGTATAGCGCACCCCGTGGTGGCCCTGGTACTGCTCCCGCAAGCCTTGGAGGATCTGGACCGTGTCCTCGACGGAAGGTTCCCGGACCTCGATCTTCTGGAAGCGGCGGGCGAGGCCCGAGTCGCGCTCGAAGCTCTGGCGGAGCTCCTCCCAGGTGGTGGCGCCGATCAGCCGCAGGCGCCCTCCCTGGAGGGCGGGCTTGAGGAGGTTGGAAGCGTCGAGGGTGCCGCGGCCGGCGCTGCCGGCTCCGACCAGGGTGTGGATCTCGTCGATGAAGAGGATCGGACTGTCTTGCTCTTCGAGGGCCGTCAGCACCGCCTTGATACGGTTCTCGAAGTCGCCCCGGTAGCGGGTGCCGGCGAGCAGGGTGCCGAGGTCGAGGCGGTAAACCCGCGCTTCGGCGAAGCGCTCCGGGACCTCGCCCCGGGCGATGCGGCGGGCGAAGCCCTCGGCCAGGGCGGTTTTGCCGACGCCCGGATCGCCGACGAAGAGGGGATTGTTCTTGCGCCGCCGCTGGAGCACCTGGAGGGTGCGGTCGAGTTCCTGGCGGCGCCCGATCAGGGGATCGATGGCGCCGCCCTCGGCAAGGGCCGTGAGGTCCTGGGTGAAGGCGGCGAGGGCATCGGCGGCGGAAGCTCCTTCGTCGTCTTCGTCGAAGTCGCCTTCGGGGGTCGGCTGGGCGGCCGGGCGAGGCGAGTCCTCGGCGCGTGAGATCCCGTGGGCCAGGTAGTTGATGACGTCGAGGCGGCTGATGCCCTCCTCCTGGAGCAACTGAACGGCGAAGGACTCGGTTTCGAAGAACACCGCGGCCAGGAAGTCCGGTCCCTCGATCTCGTCTCGGCTGGCACCCTCGACCTGGGCGCCGGCGCGGGTCAGGGTGCGGTGGAGGGCGAGGGACAGGCGGGGCTCGATCGGCCGATCTTGCGGCGTTGGCTCGAGCTCGTCGTCGAGGAAGGTCTGCAGGCGGTCGCGCAGGCGCCGCACGTTGGCGCCGGCGTGGCGCAACACCTCGGCGGTTCCTTCGTCGAGGGTGAGGGCGTGGAGCAGGTGCTCGAGGCCGGCGTACTCGTGGCCCATGCGGCCGGCTTCGGAGACCGCCACGGTGAGACAGATTTCGAGATCTTGGGCCAGTTTCATGATCGCTCGTCCTCGAGGCTCCTAGGCCTCCTCAACGGTCATCAGCAGAGGCATGCCGCGTGCTTCGGCCTCGGCGGTGACCTCGGCGACCTTGGTTTCCGCCACGTCCTTGGGGTAGATGCCGGCGACACCGATGCCCTTGTGATGCACTTGCAACATGACGTGTGTGGCCTCTGCCGGGCTCTTGTGAAAATGCCGCACCAGAACTTCGACGACGAAGTCCATGGTGGTGTAGTCATCGTTGTGGAGCACCACCTTGAAGCGCCGCGGGCGGCGGCGCTCGGCTTTCTCTTCGGCGGCCAGTCCGGCATCCGGATCCGAATCGAAATCGAAGCGGCTCATGGCGCCCAACGGTACGCTTTTCAGTGGGTGTGAAGCAAGAAGGTACGCCCTATCACGGGCGAGCTTGAGCCGGCAGGCTGCTGAGAAACTAGGGCCGTCCTGGATGGGGTCGCCCAGGATTGGGTCGCCCCGGAAACGGAGAGTCTGGCCGGTCGCGAGGCGCACGACCTGTGCGTCGCCGGGCCGCGCAGGCCTGAGGGGCGCGCCTTTACCCCCCTGAAAAGCTACAGTCCGAGGGACACCCAGGCGATGGCGGCGGCGGCGGTGATTGCCGGAAGGGCGAAGAGGTTCCAGTTCAGGACCCTTTCACCGGCACGCTCGACGGCGCGATCGCCGAGGCGACGGTGATCGCCGCGGGTGACGAAGCGATGGGCGGCGACGTACCGGCCGAGGGCGTGGGCTCGCTGCAGCGGTGCCGGAGGGCCGGCGGCGGTGCGCCGAACTCGGCGCAGCAAGCGCCGGGTCAGCCAGAGGGAGACGCCTTCGGCGAACAACAGGGCGATGGTCATCGGTGCCAAGATTTCGCTCACACCTTTAGATACGCGGACTTAGGCCGGACAGTTGCGTCTTTCGGCAAGCTCTGTTGGAGCTTCCCGGGTCGAAAATGGCGCGGTGAGGGCCTTCCGGGGTATATACTCGCCACCGAGCGCGGTACGTCGGGGAGAGACGGTGTTCGATCGCCTCGGCCTACCTCGCAGCGACAAGACCGACCAGAGTCCTGAGTCGGAGCTGAAAGCCCCATGCAACAGAAGCCAGGTTCCAGGATTTATCCCCCGGGATCGGGCCAGTTCTGCGTCTGGAGGCTGGATCCTCTGTAGGTTTGTATTTTCGCGGTCGTGGACCTGACTACTTCAGCAGGGCCACCATTCGCGAATGCTGAGTTTGCCCTTCGGAGCACCATGCCCGCGGGGATTTGACGACAACAGTCGCGCCTCGTCTGAGGAGCGACCAGCTTTGGAACGAAGCCCATGGCACTGCACAAGATCCGTAAGGGGCTGAACCTGCCGATCGAAGGGGCGCCGGAGCAGACCATCGAGGACGCCAAATCGCCGTCCCGGGTCGCGCTAATGGCGGACGACTATGTCGGCATGAAGCCCACGATGCACGTCGCCGCCGGGGATGCCGTGACGCGCGGCCAGCTCCTCTTCGACGATAAGAAAAACCCCGGCGTGCGCTACACGGCGCCGGCTTCCGGCAAGGTCGTCGCCGTCAACCGAGGGGCGCGCCGCGCCCTGCAATCGGTGGTCATCGAGCTCGCCGCCATCGAACACGGTGGTCGCGCCCAGTCGGTCCGCTTCAAGAGCTACTCCGGCAAACCCGCCGAGGCGCTGCAGCGCGACCAAGTGCGCGACCTGCTGGTGGAGTCGGGAATGTGGCCGTCGCTGCGCACGCGGCCCTTCGGCAAGGCTCCGGCGGTCGACTCGGAACCGCATTCGATCTTCGTGACCGCCATGGACACCAGCCCCCTGGCGCCGGATGCGGCGGTGGTGCTGGCCGGCCAGGAGAAGGCTTTCGAGGTTGGCTTGACGGCGCTCGCCAAGCTGACCAGCGGCAAGGTCTACGTCTGCAAGGCCCCCGGTACCGACGTTGCGGTACCGAGCGCCGGCCTCTTCGAGGTCGAAGAGTTCGTCGGCCCCCATCCCGCAGGGACGGTTGGAGTGCACATCCACTGGCTCGATCCGGTGTTCCGCAAGAAGACCGTCTGGCACACCAACTACCAGGAGGTGATCGCCATCGGCGAGCTCTTCCAGAGTGGTCAGCTCTCGATGAGCCGAGTGGTGGCCCTGGCCGGTCCCGGCGTTATCCGTCCGCGGCTTTTGCGCACCCGCGTCGGTGCGGCCACCGACGAGCTCGCCGCCGGGGAAGTCCACGACGGAGAGCAGCGCTTGATCTCCGGTTCGGTGCTCGCCGGCCGCAAGGCGCAAGGCGAGGTGCACGGCTATCTCGGCCGCTTCCACCATCACCTGTCGGTGATTCGTGAGGGCCGCGAGCGCGAGTTTCTCGGCTGGATGGGACCGGGCTTGAACAAGTTCTCCATCACCAACGTCTTTCTCTCCAAGCTGCTGCCACGCAAGAAGTTCGCGTTCAACTCGAATGCCAACGGATCGCACCGCGCGATCGTGCCGATCGGCATGTACGAGAAGGTCTTTCCTATCGACATCCCGCCGTCCTTCTTGCTGCGCGCCCTCGCCATGCGCGATGTCGAGCAGCTCGAACAGCTCGGCGTTTTGGAGCTCGACGAAGAGGATCTCGCCCTGTGCTCCTTCGTTTGCCCGGGAAAGTATGAGTACGGGCCGTTTCTGCGGGATGTCCTGACGACGATCGAGAAGGAAGGCTGATGAAGTTTCTGAGGAAGCTACTCGACAAGCAGAAACCGCTGTTCGAGAAGGGGGGCAAGCTCGAGAAGCTCTACCCCCTCTACGAAGCACCGGACACGTTTCTCTACACGCCGGACGAAGTCACCGAAGGGGCCTCCCATGTGCGCGATGGCCTCGACCTGAAGCGCATGATGGTGACCGTGGTGGTGGCGCTGATTCCGGCCATCTACATGGCGATGTACAACACCGGGCTGCAGGCTCACCGGGCGATCGCCGCCGGGGCGCTGCCGCTCGACAACTGGCGCACCCGGGCGATGGAGTGGCTCAACATGCCCTTCGACCCGGAGAACGTGGTCGCCTGTATCACCCACGGAGCGCTCTACTTCTTGCCGGTGTTGTTGGTGACCTTCATCGTCGGTGGCAACGCCGAGGCGATTTTCTCGGTGGTGCGCAAGCACGACATCAACGAGGGTTTTCTGGTGACCGGCATGCTGTACCCGCTGACCCTGCCGCCGACCATTCCGCTTTGGCAGGTTGCCATCGGCATCATCTTCGGCGTCGTCATCGGCAAGGAGATCTTCGGCGGCACCGGCATGAACGTGCTCAATCCGGCGCTCACCGCCCGCGCCTTCCTCTTCTTCGCCTATCCGGCGGAGATTTCCGGAGACAAGGTGTGGATCGCCGCCCAGACCAGCCCCGATGGCTACAGCGGTGCCACCTGGCTGGCGCAGGCCGCCGAGAGCGGTCAAGTGGTTCTGACCGAGGGCCTCGACTGGTGGCAGGCCTTCCTCGGCACGGTTCCCGGTTCGATGGGCGAGACCTCGGTACTGGCTTGCCTTATCGGGGCGGTCATCCTGATCGCCTCCGGCATCGGCTCCTGGCGCATCATGCTGAGCACCGTCCTCGGCATGGCGGCGGCGGCCTTCCTGCTCAACGCCGTCGGCTCTGACACCAACCCGTTCTTCGATGTCCCCTTCGAGTGGCACCTGGTGATCGGCGGCTTCGCCTTCGCCACCGTCTTCATGGCCACGGATCCGGTATCGGCGGCCCATTCGAACACCGGCAAGTTCATCTACGGCTTCTTGATCGGAGTGGTCGGCCTGTTTGTGCGGACCCTCAATCCGGCCTATCCGGAGGGCTGGATGATGGCGATTCTGTTGATGAACGTCTTCGCCTCGACCATCGACTACTTCGTGGTGCGCGCTAACATCAAACGTCGGGAGGCACGTTATGCAGCGGGATAGCGTGATCTACACGGTCATCTTTTCGGCGATTCTGTGCGTCGTGTGCGCCATTCTGGTGTCGACGGCGGCGGTCCAGCTGAAGGACTTGCAGACCGCCAACGAGGCCCTCGACGAGCAGCGCAACGTGCTCCAGGCGGCCGGCCTGATCGCCCCCGGGGACAAGCCAACGAGTGAGGAAGTGGCGGACTTCTTCGCCGCGACCGATGTCGTGCTGGTCGATATGCAAGAGGGTAAGGAGGTCGAGGTCGACGGCATCGACCCGGCGACCTACAACCCGTTGAAGGCGCAGAACGATCCGGCGATGAGCTACCGGGCGCCGCAGAACAAGGCCAGCGTGCGACGAGTGGCGCAGTATGCCCGGGTCTACAAGTTCAAGGATGATCAGGGCACCATCGAGAAGCTGGTGCTGCCGATCGAAGGCTACGGCCTGTGGGGAACCCTCTACGGCTTCCTCGCCATCGAGGCCGACACCGAGACCGTCGCCGGCATCACCTACTACCGCCACAAGGAGACCCCCGGTCTCGGCGGTGAGGTCGACAACCCTTCGTGGAAAGCCCTCTGGCCCGGCCGCAAGCTGTTCGATGAGCAGGGAGTCGTCGCCCTCGAGGTGATCAAGGGAGCCGCCGGCTCGGTGGATTCCGATCCCTACAGCGTCGACGGTCTCTCCGGCGCCACCATCACCGGTCGTGGAGTCACCAATATGCTGGAATTCTGGATGGGGCCGGACGGTTTTGGTCCATATCTCGAGAACTTCCGGCAACAAAGGAGTGCTGCCTGATGGCCGAGAAGAGCTCCAAGGTCCTTTTGGACCCGTTGTTCAACAACAATCCGATCGCGCTTCAGGTGCTGGGTATCTGTTCGGCCCTGGCGGTGACCACCAAGCTCGAGACCTCGGTCGTGATGTCCGGTGCGGTGATCGCCGTGCTGATGGGCTCGAACCTCTCCATCAGCCTGCTGCGCAACAACATTCCGTCGAGCATTCGCATCATCGTGCAGCTCACGGTGATCGCCTCCTTCGTGATCCTGGCGGACCAGATCCTGAAGGCCTACCTGTTCGACACCAGCAAACAGCTCGCGGTCTTCGTCGGGTTGATCATCACCAACTGCATCATCATGGGGCGGGCCGAGGGCTTCGCCATGCAGAACGGTCCGGTGGCGAGCCTTCTCGACGGCCTGGGCAACGGTCTCGGCTACTCCCTGATCCTGCTGCTGGTGGCCTTCTTCCGTGAGCTCTTCGGCTCCGGCAAGCTCTACGGCATCGAGATCCTGCCGCTGACGCGGGATGGCGGCTGGTACAACCCCAACGGCTTGATGCTGCTGTCGCCGGGCGCCTTTTTCTTGATCGGGATCTTCATCTGGCTGCTGCGGACTTGGAAGCCGGACCAGGTCGAGGAGGATTAAGGCCATGTTGCAGGAGTACCTCAACCTTGCCATCAAGGCGATGTTCGTCGAGAACCTCGCCCTCGCCTTCTTCCTCGGCATGTGCACCTTTCTGGCCTGCTCCAAGAAGGTCGAGACGGCCCTTGGTCTCGGGGCGGCGGTGATCTTCGTGATGTCCGTCACCATCCCGATGAACAACTTGATCTTCAACAACCTGCTGCGCGAAGGCGCTCTGGCTTGGGTGAGCCCGGCGCTGGCGGCCACCGACCTCTCGTTCCTCGGTCTGCTGAGCTACATCGGCTGCATTGCGGCGATGGTGCAGATCGTCGAGATGACCCTCGACCGATTCGTGCCGGCGCTCTACAACTCGCTGGGTGTGTTCCTGCCGCTGATCGCCGTCAACTGCGCCATCCTCGGCGGCTCGTTGCTGATGGTGGAGCGCGACTACACCCTCGGTCAGAGCGCCGTCTTCGGCCTCGGCTCGGGGATCGGCTGGGCCCTCGCCGTCGTCGCCCTGGCGGCGATTCGCGAGCGCATGCGCTACAGCAACGTGCCGCAAGGGCTGCGCGGCCTGGGCATCACCTTCCTGCTCACCGGCCTGATGGCCCTCGGCTTCCTCGCCTTCTCGGGAATCCAGCTGTGATCCTTCAGACCTTCAACCGCTTCAGGAGAGGCATCTCATGAGCACCATCGCCCTCGGTGTTTTCATGTTCACCTTCGTCATCTTGGCGTTGGTGTCGATCGTTCTGCTCGCCAAGAGCCGGCTGGTGCCGTCCGGCGACGTCACCATCTACGTCAACGACAATCCTGATCTCGCCATGCAGGTCAAGTCCGGAGGGACCCTGCTCAATGCCCTTGCGGATAGGGAGATCTTCGTGCCCTCGGCCTGCGGTGGCAAAGGTAGCTGTGGGGTTTGCACGGTCACCGTCACCGACGGTGGCGGCTCCCTGTTGCCCACCGAGACGGGCCACATCAGCCGCGGCGAGGCGCGCGAGGGCTGTCGCCTGTCCTGTCAGGTCAAGATCAAGGGCGATATGAAGATCGAGATCCCGGCCGAGGTTCTCGAGGTGCGCCAGTGGAAGTGCAAGGTGCGCTCGAACGACAACGTCGCGACCTTCATCAAGGAGCTCGTCCTCGAGCTCCCGGAGGGTGAAGACGTACCCTTCCGGGCCGGTGGCTACATCCAGATCGAGTGTCCGCCGCACGTCGCCAAGTACGAAGACTTCGAAATCGACGACGAGTACCGCGAGGACTGGGACAAGTTCAACATGTGGCGCTATGTCTCGACCGTCAAGGAGCCGGTGGTGCGGGCCTACTCGATGGCCAACTATCCGGAAGAGCACGGCATCATCATGCTCAACGTCCGGGTGGCGAGCCCGCCGCCGCGGGGCCCGGAGGGCATCCCGCCGGGCATCATGTCGTCCTACATCTTCAATCTGAAGCCCGGTGACGAGGTGACCATCTCCGGTCCCTTCGGCGAGTTCTTCGCCCGCGACACCGATGCCGAGATGATCTTTATCGGTGGTGGTGCCGGCATGGCGCCGATGCGGTCGCACATCTTCGACCAGTTCCGCCGCCTGAGCACCGATCGCAAGGTCTCCTTCTGGTATGGCGCTCGTAGCTTGCGAGAGGCCTTCTACGTCGACCACTTCGACACCATCGCCGAGGAGAACGAGAACTTCAAGTGGCACCTCGCCCTGTCGGAGCCGCTGCCGGAGGACAATTGGGATGGCTACACCGGCTTCATCCATCAGGTGCTGCTCGACAACTACCTGAAGGATCACCCGGCGCCGGAGGACTGCGAGTACTACATCTGCGGACCACCGATGATGAACGACGCGGTCTTCAAGATGCTCGACGGCCTCGGGGTCGAGCCCGACAGCATCCTCTTCGACGACTTCGGCTAGGACCGACCGAGGTTCCGATGGAACCACCAGTGACCGATCACCGACCCGTTTCCGCTTGCTGTGGGAACGGGTTTCGTGTCTCTGGGGTCAGGCTCGCCACGGTCGTCGCCGCGGCGGCGCTGCTGCTGGTTTCCTGCGGCGGCGAGGCAGCGACCGTGGTCAGCCATCGCCTGCATGGGCCGACCATGGGAACCCACTTCAATGTCACCCTGGTGGCGGCGGAGGGGGCCTTGCCGGCGACTCGCCTGGCGGAGCTCGAGGCGTTGGTGGTGGCGGAGCTCGAGTCCGTGAACGGCAAAATGTCGACCTATCTCGTCGATTCCGAGATTTCGCGTTTCAATCGTGCCGAGTCGACGGAGCCGTTTCCGGTGTCGTCGGCGACGGCCGAGGTGGTGGCCGAGAGCCTGGCCATCGCCGAGCTCTCCAACGGCGCCTTCGACATCACCCTCGGTCCGCTGATCAACGCCTACGGGTTCGGTCCGGACGAGCCGGCCACGCCGCCTTCCGAGGGCGAGCTCGCTGCCCTCCTCGAGGCCATCGGCTATCGTCATCTCGAAGTCGATCTGGGGCAGCAGACGGTGCGCAAGGCGCTGCCCGGCCTCGAGTGCGATCCCTCAGGAATCGCGAAGGGCTTTGCCGTCGATCGCGTCGCCGAGGCCTTGGCGCAAGCCGGCGTGGAGAGCTTCCTGGTCGAGGTCGGTGGCGAAGTGCGAGCCCGTGGTCGCAATGCCGCCGGCCAGGTCTGGCGTCTTGGCATCGAGCGCCCGGAAGCGGTTCGCGGGACGGTTCAGCGCATTGTTCCCCTGGCCGATCGCGCCCTCGCCACCAGCGGCGACTATCGCAATTACCGCGAGATCGACGGGGTGCGCTTCAGCCACCTGCTCGATCCGCGCACCGGGCGGCCGATTCGACATCGCCTGGCTTCGGTTTCGGTGGTCCACGAGAGTTGCGCCCGCGCCGATGGCCTGGCCACCGCCCTGATGGTCCTGGGCGAGGACGAAGCTTTGCGGATGGCGGAATCCCACGACCTTGCGATCTTGTTACTGGTACGAAACGATGATGGCGGCTTTCGTGAAGTCCGCTCAGCGGCCTTCGACCGTCTCATCGACAGCCGGTCGACCGGCGCCTGAACCCGAGAGCCTCACCGAGGAACCTGAAAGATGCTGCCGATTCTCCTTCTCACGCTGGTTGTATTCGGACTCGCCATGTTGGTGATGGCGGTGGGAGCGATCTTCCAGGGGCGGTGCCTGCGAGGCTCCTGCGGTGGTCCCGAGGTGCTCACCGGCGACGGCGTGCCGATCTCCTGCGAGACCTGTCCCCTGAAGAAGAAGCGCGAGCGAGAGCTCGCCGCCGCCAAGTAGCTCTCCCGGCGGCTGTCACGGCCGCGCCCTCCCCTTCGTTGTCCCAACGCTGTTAAGATCCAGGCCATCCACTGAAGTTAGGGGCGACTCGCCCCGCTTTTTCTGATGTTCGCGCCGTCGGACCCGCGAGCTGCGCCGCGCGGGTAGAGCTTCGTCTACCCCGAACATGGATCGAGCCGGCGAGCCTTCGCCGGAAGGAGGAGAGGTCGATGGACATTCTGTGGTTCTTGTTGGTGGGAGCGGTTGCTGGTTGGTTGGCCGGTCTGGTGATGAAGGGCCGGGGCCTTGGATTGGTCGGAAACCTGATCGTCGGCATCATCGGCGCGGTGGTTGGCGGCTACCTCTTCGGTGCGCTGGGCATCAGCCTCGGCGGTGGGTTGTTGGGCGCGATCCTGACGGCCGCCATCGGTGCTGTCGTCGTCCTCTTGATCGTCGGCATGATCAAAAGGGCTTGATCGGAGTGCCGCGACGACTTCTTCTGGCGGTGCTGGCCTTGCTCCTGGCACTGCCGGCCTGGGCCGCCAGTCGCGTCGAGGTCGAGCAGGGCGGTGTCGCGCGCTGGGATGCGGACGGCATCGAGGCCTGCGGCATGGATGGCCGGACCTATCGTCCGGTTGCCGGAACCTGCTACTACCCGGTCGACTTCGGGCGTCGTCCGAGCCAGATCGAGATCGCCATCTATCAGCGCGGTGGCAAGTCCCAGAGCGCTTGGCTGGTGGTCCTCGAGCGTGAGTTCGAGACTCAGGAGATCGACTTTCCGGACGATCGTTATGTCGACCTGAGCCCCGAGGATCTGGCGCGCCATCACCAGGAGCAGGCGGCGGTGAAGCCGCTGTTTCGCCGTGGCTGGTCGACCGAGCCGCGCTTCACGCTGCCGCTCGGTCCTCCCGCCGGCAGCCTACCCGAGGGTGGTGGCTTCGGTGCCCGCCGAGTGTTCAACGGGGAGCCGAAGAACCCTCACACCGGGACCGACTACGCCATCCCCACCGGGACCCCGGTGCTTGCTGTCGAGGCCGGTGAGGTCGTGCTGGTCGGAGAGCACTTTTTTTCCGGCCTCGCGGTCTATGTGGATCACGGTCACGGATTGGTGAGCATGTCCTTCCATCTCTCGGAGGCGGCGGTCGAAGCGGGTTCCGAGGTGGCGAAGGGAGACACCGTCGCCAAGGTCGGCTCGACCGGGCGCTCGACGGGACCCCATCTTCATCTGGGTCTGCGCTGGCGTGGAGCGCGCATCGATCCCGACTGGTTGCGGGATCGCTTTGCCGACCTGCCGGCGGTCGAGTAGACCTTCGCAAGTAGGCCCGAGCCCGAACTGTCTGGCATCCCGGGGGGCGCTCTCGCCCCCCGGTTTCATTTCATAGTTCAGCGCAGCGACGGCACGCGCACCGAGTCCACCAGCTCCTGGATCTCGCGGGAGGGTGGTGGCGTCAGCCGGCTGACCACCAGGGTGGTCGCCAGATTGAGGACCAGGCCGACGGCGCCGATCCCCTGGGCGCTGATGCCGAAGCACCAGGCGGGCATGCCGAAGAAGCGGTTGCCCAGGATGTAGAGGCCGGTGAACCCGATGCCCACCAGCATGCCGGTGATCGCTCCGGCGCGGTTGGTGCGGCGATCGAAGATCCCGAGCAGGATGACCGGAAAGAAGCTCGCCGCCGCCAAGCCGAATGCGAAGGCCACCACCTCGGCGACGAATCCCGGTGGATTGATGCCGAAATAGCCGGCGACGCAGACCGCCAGGAAGATCATCGCGCGGCCCACCAGCAGGCGTTGCCCCTCGCTGGCCGTCGGGTTGATGAGCTTGGCGTAGATGTCGTGGGCGATCGAGCTCGAGATCACCAGCAAGAGGCCGGCGGCGGTGGAGAGGGCGGCGGCGAGACCGCCGGCGGCCACCAGCGCGATCACCCAAGGAGCGAGGCCCGCAACCTCGGGATTCGCCAGCACCACGATGTCGCGGTCGATCGTGATCTCGTTGATCTGCGGATCCGGTGACAACACCAGACGGCCATCGCCGTCGCGGTCCTCGAGGCCGAGCAGGCCGGTTTTCTCCCAACTCGCCACCCATTCCGTCGCCCGCGCCTCCACCAGGCTCTTGCCGTGGATCGACTCGATCAGGTTGTAGCGCGCGAAGGCGGCGATGGCCGGCGCCGTCGAGTAGAGGATGACGATGAAAAGCAGCGCCCAGCCTGCCGAATAGCGGGCGGCGCGCACGCTGCGAACGGTGTAGAAGCGCACGATGATGTGGGGCAAGCCGGCGGTGCCCGCCATCAGGGCGAGGGTGATGCAGAAGACGTTGAGCAGCGAGTGGGACTGGAAGGGCTGGGTGTACTCGGCGAAACCGAGGTCCGTCTGAATCTGGTTGAGCCGCTCGGTGAGGTCGCTGAAGGTCAGGGAGAGCTGGGGGATCGGGTTGCCGGTGAGCCGCTGGGCGATGGCGACGGCCGGAATCAGGTAGGCGATGATCAGGATGGTGTACTGGGCCACCTGGGTCCAGGTGATGCCCTTCATGCCGCCGAGGACGGCGAAGAAGGCCACGATCGCCATGCCGATCATCACGCCGCTGGCAACCGGTACGCCGAGGAAGCGGCTGAACACCACCCCGACCCCGCGCATCTGACCGGCGACATAGGTCAGCGATACGAAGATGGCGCACACCGCCGCCACCAGCCGAGCCGTGTCCGAGCCATAGCGATCGCCGACGAAGTCCGGCACCGTGTACTTGCCGAACTTGCGCAGGTAGGGGGCGAGGAGGAGGGCGAGAAGCACATAGCCGCCGGTCCAGCCGAGCAGATAGACGGAGCCGTCGAAGCCGAGGAAGGAGATCAGGCCCGCCATCGAAATGAAGGAGGCCGCCGACATCCAGTCGGCGGCGGTGGCGGCGCCGTTGAAGATCGCCGGAATACCGCGGCCGGCGACGTAGAAGCCCTGGGTGTCCCGCACCCGCGAGGCGAAGCCGATGGCCAGGTAGGCGGCGAAACTGAGGCCGACGAGGAGGTAGGTCCAGCCGGTGACGCCCAAGGCTAGCCCTCGTCCTCAGCGACCCCGAAGGCGCGATCGAGTCGGTCCATACGCCGCGCGTAGACGAAGATCAGCACCACGAAGACGTAGAGGGCGCCCTGCTGAGCCCACCAGAAGCCCATCGGGAGACGACCGACCCGCAACCCTCCGAGAGGCTCGGCGAGCAGGATGGCGAAGACGAAGGAAACCAGGAACCAGACGGCGAGGAGACCGGCGATCAACCGCCGGTTCTGACGCCAGTACGCCTCTCGAGAGCGCAGCTCGTCGGACATGAAGACCTCCCCGAAGTGAAATCAGGTCGGCCGAGGATATCGCCCGCGGCGTCATTTCCGCGAGCGACCCGGGAGTGAGCTTCCTCTATCCGCCGCCGAGACGATTGCGACTCAGGTAGCCCCAGGTGACGTGGAGGCCGATGTCCGGCGTGTTGTCGTAGTTGAAGAGGTTTTCCGTCAGCCCGACGCCGAAGACGCCAGCCCGGGTGCGCCACTTGAGGCCGGCGGTGAGCTGGATCTCGAGATCGGTGAGGTCGGAGTCGATGAGATCGCGAAAGGGATGCTCGGCGACCAGGAACTGGAGCGAGCCGGTGGGGGCCCAGGCGCGGCGGCCGAAGCGATGCAGCCAGCTGAGCTGGAAGGAGGGCAGGGTCGGTGGCTCGAAGCCGGTCTGCTCGAACTTGCCGGGAAACACCGCGCCGAGATTCGCGATCAGGGCGTTGCGGTTCCAGCGCCGGTGGAAGTTGAGCTGGCCCCCGAAATCCCAGCTGCCGGTGGAGAAGAAGCCGTCTTCGTCGGCGATCGGTACCTTGACCCCACCGGAGAGGGAAAACTGCCACTCCCCGAGCTCGCCGAGGAAGTAGCGAAACAGCAGGGAAGGATCGCCCGGACCCGAGTCGTCCTGGTTGTCGAGCAGGACCACCGGGTCGAGCGATCGCGAGCCGATGACCACCTGAAACTGATCGTCGGCGACGAACTGGCGTCCTTGCTGGCCGAAGCCGAACTCGTCGTGGAAGTCGAAGATCGAGCCGTCGAGGTAGCCGCCGGTGTAGCCGATGTAGCGAAAGCCGAGGCCGATGTCGAGGCGGTCGGTGACGCCGTAGTGGAAGACGAAGTCGGCGAAGCTGAACTCACCGTCGATGTAGAAGGACTCGCCTTCCGGCAGGGCCAGGATGGCGGCCACATCGGTCGCGTCGAGGGGCCGCCGCTCGCCCGGGAGGCGCGACGACTCGAGGTAGTCCTCGACCGCCGGACTGGCCTGGAAATCGTTGACCTCCGAGAAGTGTAGCTCGACGGCCCAGCGCCCTTTCCCGAGGGGGGTGGCGGGCATCGGGGCGAACCCCAGGAGCACAAAGCTCGGGAAGGTGAAGTTGCGGATTCGCAGCGGTACGCCGACCGAATCCTCGACCAGGGGATCGAGGCTGTCGCGAGCACTGGCGGCGCTCGAGTCCGGTTCGGTGGAGACATTCACGGCCTCGTCCGCGAGAGCCGCGACGGGGCAGACCAGGGCCAGGAGTATGACGACGATTCGGGACAACACGAAGACCTCCTCGAGCAAGTCGAACATCGCGGCCATGTATTTTGTGACACTTGTCCTTATTCGACAATAGCGTAACGCGCCGAGATTTGAATCGCGGTTTTGGTGCCAGCGTGTCGCGGTCCGAGGCGCCTGCAGATCGCCTGCTGCCGTGGCGCCGAGGGCCTCGCGAAAGGTTGGCCGGAGGAGCAGCGGCTGGTCCCCTCGTGGTGCCGGTGCGGTCGCGGCCGACCGCATGGATGCATCGATTGCGTCCTGGAAATTACTCTATTTAAAAGGGTTAGAAGCGTTGGATAGATCGATGGGGCTATTTGTCAGCGACGCCAGGAGGGTCTACGATGGTTCTGTAAATTTCCAATTTCTTGTTTGAGACGCCTTCGAACCTCCGGCGAGTTCGGGCGAGTCGACAGCGCCCTCCGATGACGCCCCGACTGGGACTTTGGGGTCGGGTCTCCTGTTCAATTGCCTTGTAGGGAGTTCGCCATGAGTTTTTCGCAGTGGACCCGCAGTTGGGGTTTTCTCCTCGTCGCTCTGCTTTCGCTCGCCTTGCCGGCTGCGGGACAGCCCGGCTTCAGCGCCAGCTTCGCTCCCGACACCATCGGTCCGGGGAGCGTCACCACCTTGCGCTTCGATATCGACAACTCCGCCGGAGGACCGGTTCGCGGGCTGGCCTTTGCGAATACCCTCCCGGCGGGCGTCACGGTGGCGGCACCGGCCAATGTCGTCAATGGCTGCCTTGGCACCGTTTCGGCATCCTCAGGCGGGTCGGCGGTCAGTCTGAGTGGCGGTGGCGTCGGGGCCGCCGGGGCTTGCTCCGTCAGCGTCGAAGTCACATCGGCGACTCCGGGGGCGGTGACCAACACCTCCGGTGACCTGACCTCGGACGCCGGCAATAGCGGTCCCGCTTCGGCAACCCTGACGGTGGCCACCGATCGGCCGGGCTTCACCAAGAGCTTTTCGCCGAGCACGGTGTTCTTTGGCGGTCGATCGACCCTGACCTTCACCATCGACAACACCGCCAACGGTGCTTCCGCGGCGAACCTCGCTTTCATCGACAACCTGCCCTCCGGCATGGTCGTCGCCAGCCCTGCGACGGCCTCGAACACCTGTGGCGGTGGTGTCGTGACGGCGGTATCTGGTTCTGGCTCGGTGACCTTCGCTCCGGCCTTCTTCCAGGATGCCACCGTCGCTGCGGGAGCGAGCTGTACGGTTTCCGTTGACGTGTTGGGCAACAGCATCGGGGCTCTTGGCAACACCACCGGGGATCTCACCTCGACCTCCGGTTTCGGGCCCAGCCGATCGAGCGGCAAGGCCGGTGCGGTGCTGACCGTCGATGTCCAGCGCCTGTCGTTGACCAAAGAGTTCGTCGACGATCCGGTGGCTCCGGGAAGCACCGTCGACCTGCGCTTCACGGTGCGCAACCTCGACCGCCGCTCCGCGGCTTCGGCGCTCTCCTTTACGGATGACCTGTCGGCGGTCCTGGCCGGTCTTGAAGCGGTCGGAACACCTCCTGCCGATCCCTGCGGCTCGGGATCTCAGCTCAGCGGTACGAGCAATCTCTCCTTGACCGGTGGCAATTTGCCGGCGGAGGGAAGCTGCACCTTCACGGTGACGCTGCAGGTGCCGGCCGGCGCTGCTCCCGGTGACTACCTGAACACCACCAGCGCGGTGACCGGCGAGGTCGACGGCACGCCGTCGACGGGCAACCAGGCCAGCGACCGGTTGTTCGTGCAGGCGGTGCCGGTGCTCACCAAGAGCTTCGTCGACGATCCGGTGGGAGCCGGTGGAACGGTCACCCTGGAGTTTTCGATCATCAACACCAGCCCCGACGCCGAAGCCACCCTGCTGGCCTTCAGCGATGTTCTCGCCTCGGAGACGCCGACGGTGGCTTCTCTGCCGGCAAATGGCTTCTGCGGACCGAGCTCGGTGGCGACCTTCACGCCCGACTCCGGCAGCACCGGGGCCACCATATCGGTCACCGGCGCGAGCCTGGCGGCCGGTGCGACTTGCACCTTCAGCTTCGTGCTCAATGTCGACCAGGGAGCCGCCCCCGGGACCTATCCCAACGTCACGTCGACGATCACTGGAGAGATCGGCAAGAGTCTGGTGGAGGGGGCCGCGGCCTCCGATGACCTGGTGATCGTGGCCGGCCCGCGGCTGTCCAAGAGCTTCGTCGACGATCCGGTCGCGGCCGGAGGGACGGTGACCTTGCAGTTCACGCTGGTCGTCGGAGAAGAAGCGGGCTTCGCGGCCAGCGACATCACCTTCACCGACGACCTCGACGCCACCCTTTCCGGACTGGTCGCCACCGGCTTGCCGGCGACCGACGTCTGTGGCGTCGGCTCGACCCTGAGCGGTGACATGACGCTGCTGCTCACCGGCGGCAACCTGCCGGTCGGGGGCTCTTGCACCTTCTCGGTGAGCCTTGCGGTGCCGGCCGGCGCGGCCCCGGGCTCCTACGGCAACACCACCAGCGCGGTCTCGTCGACGGTGGCGGGGTTGACTGCCATCTCGGCCCCGGCGAACGACGACCTGCTGGTGGCCGGCCTCACCCTGAGCAAGGAGTTCGTCGATGATCCGGTGCTCCCGGGAGGCGACGTCACGTTGCGCTACACGATTCAGAACGAGAGTGCGACGGCGACCGCGACGGCGATCTTCTTCACCGACGATCTCGATGCCGCGGTCGACAACATGACCGGCACCGGACTGCCGCTCACCGACGTCTGCGGAGTCGGGTCGACTGTGGCTGGCTCCGGAGGCAACACGCTGCTGGCCTTCCTGAACGGCGAGCTGGCCCCTGGGGCATCGTGCACCTTCGACATCGTCCTGTCGGTGCCGGCGAGCACCGTACCGGACAGCTACGTCAGCACCACGACATCCTTCCGGGGAACGATCGATGGTCAGCAGATCTTCTTCCCGAATGCCACCGATTTCCTGACTGTCGCCGCCGATGTGCTCGCTCTGAGCAAGGAGTTCATCGACGACCCGGTGGCACCGGGTGGCAACGTGACTCTGCGCTTCACGGTCAGCAACACCAGCGCCAGCGAGACGGTGGAGGCGATCGCCTTCTCGGACGATCTGGCGGCGGCCCTGACCGGCCTCGCCAGCATCAGTGGGGATCTCGCCGACGTTTGCGGGATCGGCTCGGCGGTGACCGGAACGGATTTGGTGAGCTTCTCCGGCGGCACCTTGGCGGCGGGAGCGTCGTGCACCTTCGATCTCGTTCTGTCGGTGCCTGCGGATGTCCAACTGGGTACCGAGATCCTCAACACAACCAGTGAGGTCACCGGCTCCGTTGGCGGCATCAAGGTTTCCGGTGGCGTCGCGACGGATACATTGCTGATCGACTTCCTGTCTTTCGAGAAGGCCTTCTCGGGGACCGCCGAGGCCGGCGGAACCGTCAGTCTGAGCTTTACGATCCGCAATGAGAGTGCGACGTCGGGAGTTTCGCGCCTGTTCTTCAGCGACGATCTCGAGGCGGTGGTCACCGGACTGGTCGCCGTTGGACTGCCGGTTGCCGATGTCTGCGGCGCGGGCTCGGCGCTCGAGGGCACTTCGTTCCTGACACTGAACGACGGCAGTCTGCTCCCCGGTGGCTCCTGCACCTTCAGTGTCGATGTTGCGGTGCCGGCAAGCACGCCGGCGGGGGACTACACCAACGTCACCAGCGAGCTGTTCGTCGACGGCATTCCACTGGGAGCTCCGGCAACAGCGGTCCTGACGGTGGTGGAGCCGGACCTCGATAGCGATGACGACGGGGTGCTCGATGCGGACGACGTCTGTCCCGACACGGTCATTCCGGAAAGCGTCCCGACGCGCTATCTGCGTCCCAACCGCTATGCCCTGGTCGATGCCGACTTCATCTTCGACACGGTGGCTCGCGGCAATACGCCGCAGGTCTTCACCACCACCGATACGGCCGGTTGTTCTTGTGAACAGATCATCGAAGAGCTCGGACTCGGCAATGGCCATCGCAAGTTCGGCTGTCGGCGGGGAGCGATGCGTGCCTGGGTCGAGCGGCAGCAAAATGGTGGCGAAGACGAAGAAGATGACGAGAACGAAGACGAGGAAGATGACGAAGAGGACGATGAGGAGGAAGATGACGAAGAGGACGATGAGGAGGATGACGAAGAAGACGACGATGACGACGACGACGATGACGACGACGACGATGACGACGACGACGATGATGACGACGGTAAAGGTCTTCGCAAATAGTCCGTCGGCCCTCTGAGCAGCCTTCTCGCTCCGAAAGCCCCACCTTCTCAGGTGGGGCTTTTTGGTTGATTGAGGAGCCTTTCGGTTCCGGCTGGAGAGTCCCTTCGCCCTGCTAGACTTCGCGAAATTTCTTTGGAAAGGGGATCATGGGGATGACAGGGCTCGACTGGGGAAAGAATTGGGGGATCGTGCTTTGGCTGGCTTTCGCGCTGCTCTGGACGCTGCCGTTGGTGGCGCAGGAAGACGCCGCTGAGGAGGCCGAGGAACCGGTTGCTGTGCTCGACACGATCGTCGTGACGGCACAGAAGCGGGAGGAGGACCAGCGCGATGTCTCGGTCTCGATCTCGACCCTCTCGACCGAGCAGGTGCAGAACATCACCGCTGGCGGCGGCGATGTGCGGACCCTCTCCGGCCGGGTGCCGAGCGTGATTGCGGAGTCGTCCTTTGGCCGTGCCTTCCCGCGCTTCTACGTCCGCGGGCTCGGCAACACGGACTTCGACCTCAACGCCTCGCAGCCGGTCTCGATGCTCTATGACGAGGTGGTGCTCGAGAACCCGGTCCTCAAGGGCAAGCCCCTGTTCGACCTCGACCGGGTGGAGGTTCTGCGTGGTCCCCAAGGCAGCCTGTTCGGGCGCAACACGCCGGCCGGCGCGATCAAGTTCGAAACCGTTCGCCCCTCCCAGACTCGCGATTCCATGGTGCGGGCGTCCTGGGGCATGTTCAATACCAGCGAGGTTCAGGCGGCCTTCGGCGGCGCCCTCTCGGACACCGTGTCGGCACGCCTTTCGGCGCTCTATCAGGGACGTAGCGATTGGGTCGACAACACCTTCACCGGCGAGGACGATGCCCTCGGCGGCTACACCACCGGCGCCCTCCGGCTGCAGCTCTTGTGGCAGCCCAATGAGCGCTTCAGCGGTCTGCTGAGCGTGCACGGCTGGGACACCGATGGCACTGCTCGCATCTTCCGCGCCAACGCCATCGAGACCGGCACCAACCGGTTGGTCGGGGGCTTCGAGCGCGACGAGGTGAGCCAAGATGGCCAGAACACCCAGGACGTCGAGGGTCTGGGCGGCAGCCTGCGTCTCGAGTACGACTTCGGGGGCGCGACCCTGACCTCGATCACCGCCTTCGAGACCCTCGAGTTCTTCAGCCGCGGCGATGTCGACGGCGGTTTCGGCGCCGTCTTCGCGCCGCCCTCGGGGCCGGGCTTCATTCCCTTTCCGGCGGAATCGGCGGACGGCATTCCGAGTCTCGATCAGTTCACTCAGGAGATTCGGGTCGCCAGCAACGGGGATGAGAAGGTCGACTGGCTGATCGGAGCCTTCCTGTTCGACGAAGACCTCGAGATCGAGAGCTTCAGCTTCCTGAGTCTCGCCGGTGGCGCCCTCGAGGGCTTGGCGACGCAAACCCAGCAGGCCGAGGCCTGGGCCCTCTTCGGATCCGTCGATTTCGAGGTCACGGATCGCTTTTCGGTGGAGGCCGGGCTGCGTTTCTCGAACGACGAGAAGGACTTCTCCGCCGAGCGCCCAGATCCCACCTTCCAGACCCCGACCTCGGCTCCGATCGAGCGCAGCACCGACACCGACTTCACCAGTTGGGATCTCACCGGAACCTACGAGGCCACCGATAATGTCAACGTCTACGGTCGAGTTGCCACCGGTTTCCGCGCCCCCAGCATCCAGGGGCGAATCTTGTTCTGTCCGGACTTCGAGGGCGGCCAGAATCCGGCCACCAACTGTGTCAGCGTGGCCGACGAGGAGGAGATCTTCTCGACCGAGGTGGGCGTAAAGTCGGAGCTCGCCGACCGCAAGGTGCGTCTCAACGCCTCCCTCTACCAGTACGAGGTCGACGGTCAGCAGATCATCGCGGTGGGTGGTGAGTTCAACACCGCGACGCTACTCAACGCCGACACCACCGATGGCTATGGCTTCGAGCTCGAGCTCGCCCTTGCGCCGACGGCGGAGTGGTTGGTCACCTTGGGGCTGAGCAACAACAACACCGAGATCGACGATCCGGACCTGACGGTGGCGCCGTGCGGTGGTGGCTGCACGGTGCTCGACCCGATCACGCCGGATGGTGCCCTGGTCGATGGCAACAGCCTGCCGCATTCGCCGGAGTGGATCTTCAACGGCGTCGTCGACTACCGCAAGCCCCTTGGCCGCGGCCTGCTGCTCGGTAGCGTCGACTGGGCCTACCACGACGAGAAGCAGTTCTTCCTCTACGAGTCGGAAGAGTTTCGCGACGACAGCTTCGAGGTCGGCCTGCGGCTGGGCTACGTCCTCGCCAGCGGCAATACGGAGATCTCCCTCTACGGTCGCAACATCACCGACGAGCTGGTGATCCGCAACGGCATCGACTTCAACAACATCACTGCGATGGTGAACGAGCCGCGCACCATCGGGCTGGAGATCGCGACGCGGTTCTAGTCCGCTCTCAACGGATCTCTGGGCGACGAAGGGGGCCGACCGGCCCCCTTTCGAATGCCATTCGGGCCTCTTGGAGCTTCAGTCCTTGGCGTCGGTCTCCTGCGGCACCAGGGCGACGACTCGCACCGGGCCACCGGAGCCGCCCTCGATCTTCATCGGCAGCGCGATGACGTAGGCGCCGGTGGCCGGAAGTTGGTCGAGGTTGGTGAGGTTCTCGAGGCCTCCAACGTTGCGTGCGGCGCTGATGCGGTGGACCGGGAAGTCTTGCGACTTGCCATAGTCGATCGACGCCGTATCGACGCCCAGCAGGACGACGCGCCGCTCTTCGACCAGAATCTTGGTGGCTTCGGCGCCGTAGCTCGGAAAGCTCAGCTTGCTGGCATCGCCGCGGGTGTCATCCCCGAGATAGGCCTTGGCTTGCGGCCAGTAGCGGCTCCAGCCGGTCTTGAGGATGACGATGGTCCCCGGGGCGATCTTGCCGTGGCGCTTCTCATGGGCCGCGAGATCCGCCACCGTCAGGCGGTAGTCGCGGTCTTTGGCGGCGGCGGCCGTGACGTCGATCACCACCGCCGGCGCGATCAGGTCGCTGAGCGGCATCTCGTCGGTGGCGTGGGCACCTTCCGCGAAGTGCAGCGGAGCGTCGAGATGGGTGCCGCCGTGCTCCGGCAGACAGACCGAAAAGGCGGAGTAGAACCAGCCGCCCTCGGTCTTGCCGTAGGCGATCTCCTGCTTCTCGAAGCGCGTCGGCGAGGTCGGCCAGTAGAGGGTGTCCTGATTGAACGAGTGGCTCAGGTCCACCATGCGGTAGCCGGAGAGGTCGAGGCCGGCGGCGCCGGGTGCGAGGACGAGGGTGAGGACGAGCGTCGCGAGCCTGGCGAGGAGGCCGAGGAAGGGGCGTGAAGCTGTGCCGATCATGACGCCGAAACCACCACGGAGCTGAGCTGGAAGGCGAGATGGCGCGGATCCTCCGACAGACCCACCGCTTTGGGCTGCAGCGTGCCGGCGGTCTCGACCCGCAGGGTCTCCTCGCTGCCCGCCGCCAGGGAAATCGGCAGGGAAATCTCCATCGGGCCGCGGCCGACGGTGGCCGATTGGCGGTGACTGCCGAGGCTGAGGGTGATCTCGCGACTCTCCGGGAAGAAGTCCGGCAGGAAGCCGTTGATGGTGACCGCGCCGAGACTCTCCGAGGCGCGCAGCGGGATCTCGAGCACGGCGCCGGCCCAACGGTCGTCCCACAGACCCTGGGGCGTGGCCAGCAGCTCGGCGTTGCCGACCAGTAGCGGTCGCTCGGCCTGCTCGACCTTGGCCTCGAGCTCGCGGTTGCGCGCCATCAGGCCGTCGAGCATCTCCGAGAACTCCTTCTCGCGGATCTCGAGAAAGCGGATCTGCTGCTCGCGCCGCTCGAGAAGTCCGCGCAGCTCGTCGGCGCCCTGTTGATCGAGGGGCCCCGAGGCGATCTCGTCCTTGACCGCGCAGACGTTGCCGGCGAGGGCCTGGGAGAGCTCCTTCTCACGCTCGTAGAGGAAGTGGATCTGCTGGTCCCGTTTGGCCAGCAGGGTCTTGACCTCGCGAAAGTCGCGTTCCGTCAAGGTCGCTCCGGGCACCAGGTGCGTCGGCAGCGGTCGCGGCACGTAGACCGTGGCGTGGGACGGCGCCACCTCGTCCGCCGGCCGCTCGCGTGTGTAGAGGTAGATGGCGAAGGACTTGCGCGACAGGTGGCGGTACTCCGCCGGTAGCTGGATCTTGTTGAAGCCGTGCCAGGAGCGCTCGCTGGTCTCGAAAATCACCGCATCGTTGAAGAACGGCGGGAAGGACTCGTAGTCGCTGCTGTCGGAATCCCAGGGATCGCGGTGCACCTCGAAGCAGCCACCCCACTCGGGGCGCCACTCCTCGTTGAGGAAGACGATCAGATTGAGGCGGCGATGCCACTGGGTTTCCGGGTGGTAGTTGAAGTCGACGTGGATGTCGAGCTCGGTGCCGTCGAGGTTCTCGTGGGTCCCGCCTCCGATGTAGGCCGGGTCGTAGAGCAGGTCCGGAATCCCGGTGAGGTCCGACATCAGGCGCAGGAACTCGGCGGATTGCACCACGTCGTCGACTTCCGAATAGCTCGAGCCGAGCTCGCGGACCTGCTCGCGCCAGGCCTTCTTGCCGACCTCGCCGAGCTCATTGACGGCGTCCTCGCGACGGAAGCTCGGAAACTCCCGCATCAGCCGTCGGCAGGCCTCGTCCGTGAAGAAGCTCTCGATCTTGACGTGGGGAAAATAGGGCGCCGAGCGAAAGGCCTGACGATATTGGTCGCGGCGCGCGACCACCTCCGGGTTGATGACTGTATTCATGCAGAAAAATCCTCACGGGTCGGTCGATGGATCCCGCTTTGGTCACGACCATTCGGTGGTGGTCCAGGGCCTGCCGCCAACGCCGGTCATGAGGGCGCTGCGGGGCAGCCGACGGCTGGCCTCGGGGCTCATCAGCAGTGGGGACGAGATTCGAGAACGCTCCAAGGAATGAATCCTCTCGGGCTCGGCCGAGCGTTGGTCGGGATTCGAACACTCTTAGATTAGATCCTGCCAGCGCCAAAGACAAACGATTGTTGGTAAATCTCACGATCTGTGCAAGGATGGCGAGGTGCGGCCGCTGATGAAGCGCCGCCTACCCTCAGGGCCGTGGAGCCCGTGCGGCGGTCTCTCCGGCGAAGTCCACCGTTTTCTCTCTCGATACACAATTCGCGAGCCATCCGCCGGATGGCCTGGTGCCGACCGGCGATGAGTCGTCGTGCGCCCTGCTTCAGGAATACTGAAAACGATGTCGATTTTTGCCTCAGAAGACCTCCATCCCAAGCTCCGCGAGGCGATTGCGGAAATGGGGTTCGATCAACCGACGCCGATTCAGCGGGACGCAATCCCGCCCGGCCTCGAAGGGCGCGACCTGCTGGCCTGCGCCATGACCGGCAGCGGCAAGACCGCGGCCTTTCTCATTCCGACTTTGCAACGTCTTTTGGCGACGCCCCGCAAGGGCGTCAGCCGGGTCCTCGTTCTCACCCCGACCCGCGAGCTCGCAGCTCAGATCGTCGAGCACTGCCAGGCCTTGTCTCGCTTCACCAACCTGCGCGCCAAAGCGATCTACGGCGGCGTTGCCATGGGGCCACAGGAAAAGGCCCTGCGCCAGGGCGTCGAGGTGCTGGTGGCCTGCCCGGGACGCCTCTTGGACCACTTCCAGTACGACTACGCACGGCTCTCGGGCCTCGAAGTGCTGATCCTGGACGAGGCCGATCGCATGCTCGATATGGGATTCCTGCCGGACATCCGTCGCGTGCTGAGACACCTGCCGCAGGTCGATCAGACCATGCTGTTCTCGGCCACCATGCCGGCACCGATCGTCGAGCTGTCGAAAAAGCTCCTCGACGACCCGGTGCGCATCGACGTCGAGCGCCGTTCGGCGCCGGCGCCGAAGATCGAGCAGGGTGTCTACCGGGTGCGCCAGGACCTCAAGTCGCGCCTATTGGTCGAGCTGCTCGACCGCGGCGGCCTCGGCAACGTCCTGGTGTTCACCCGTACCAAGCATCGCGCCAACCGCCTCGCCGAGTTCCTCGACAAGCACGGGGTTTCTTCCGAGCGCATTCACGGCAATCGCAGCCAGGCGCAGCGCACCAAAGCCTTGGCGGGATTCAAAGACGGCTCGATCCGGGTCCTGGTGGCGACCGACATCGCGGCTCGCGGCATCGACGTACGCGAGCTCTCCCACGTCGTCAACTTCGACGTTCCCAACCTGCCCGAGGACTACATTCATCGCGTCGGGCGCACCGCCCGGGCCGAGGCGACCGGCTCGGCCTTCACCTTCGTCTCGCCCCAGGAGCGCAAAGAGCTGGCGCAGATCGAGCGCGCCGTCGGGGCTCGCATCCCGGTACGTCATCTCGAGGGCTTCGATGGCAACGGCCCCAAGGGCGAGGCCCTCGAGATCCCGATTGGCCAGCGCATCGCCGAGATTCGGGCGCGCAAGGCCGAAGAGCGCAAGCGCGCCGCCGAGAAGAAGGCTCGCAAGGAGCAAGGGGCCCGAGGCCGATCGGAGGGCAAGGCGAAGGACTCCGGCGAAGGCGGCCGGCGTCGCCGCCGCCGCGGTGGCGGCGGTCGTTCGCGGAGCGCTGAGGGCGGTGGCAATGTCGCCGCCGGCGCCGCCGCGCGGCCGACTCGTGGCGCGGCCAACCGGCCGGCGGGGAAGCGCCCGGCGGGAAAGCGTCCGGTGGGCAAAGGCACCGGCGGCGGAGGATCAACGGCGGCTCCGTGGTGGGCGCGGGAATCGGCCCCCCAGGAGGACTCCGGTGGCGAGAGCGAGAGCAAGAGCCGGCCGCGCCGCCGCCGGCGGCGCCGGCGGGCCGGCTGACTGGAGAAGTCCTGGAAGCCGGCGTTGCCGGCTTCCAGGGGTCGGTTTTACTGCAGGCAGTCGCCGAAGATCTCGTCTTCGCAGAAGACGTCGACGAAACAGAAGGCCGTATCGGTCAAGCCGCCGGGCTCTCGCACCGTCAGGGTGACGAAGTAGGAACCGCTATCCGAGTACCAGTGGTTGACCGTTTGACCGGTGCGGATGGTGCCGTCATCGAGGTCCCAGGTGTAGGTCAGAGGACCGCCGCCGGGGTCGTTCGAGCAACTGGCGTCGGCGGTCACCTGCAGCGGCGCGTTGCCCCACTGCGGATTGATGTCGCAGCAGGCGTTGGGAAAGGCGTTGGCGGTGACCGTCGTCTGATCCACCAAGCCGACGGCGTTGTTGCCCTCGTCAGCCTCACCGATGGCGTTCTGCGGGTCGACGATCCACCCCAGATGGTAGTTGCCCGGCGCCATGTTCCCGGGGATGGTCACCGAGGCGTTGAGGGTCGACAACACGCCGGCATTGATCGAGAAGGTCGAGGTGCCGAGGAGCGTGTCGCCGGTGGTGATGAAGCGGTTCGTCGACAGGAAGAACTGCACCCTCACCGAGGCCTGGTTGGTGGTGCCGCGGTTTTCGAAGGTGAACGGAAAGGTGATGCGCTGATTGCGCGCCGCCGTGGCCGGTGCCGGGATCGGATCCGAGATGCCGCCGGCGGTGCGTCGGAAGGCCGAAGCCGCCAGGTCGCGAAAGGTCCCGGCGGAGCCGTAACCGTCGCGGGCGCCAGCGACGTCGTCGGCGTGGGGCTGGATCTCGTTGAAGTTGCCGATCACGCCGCCGTCCTCGTAGAACTCGTCCATGGTGCCCATGACGTCGTTCTCGTGGGCCAGTCCAAAGGCGTGACCGAGCTCGTGGATGCCGACGATGGCGAAGTTGAAGGGGCCCTGGGGATGGGGTGGCGGCGGATTGACCGCGAAATCCCAAACGCGACCAGGATTGAACAGAATGTCCGCCTCGCGGATGCGCGGCTGAGAACCGAATAGCCAGGGGCAGTTGTTGCGCGACAGCCGGGTGAAGGTGACGGCGAGGGCATTGCGAAACTGCAGCGGCACGATGGTGTTCCACTGCCCGCCGGTGGCGATCACGATGCTGTTGACGCCGTTGTTGAGGGCGACGTTGTCGTCGACCGCAAAGTTGTAGTTGAAGCGGACGCGTGACCCCGGAGCCTCGAGGTTCCAGGCGTTGCGCATCTGGTTGAGGGCCGCGAGCTGCTGGGAACCCACCGGAAAGTCCGGGTTCGAAGGCGCCATGTTGATGTTGGTGGTGTTCCAGGTCACCGGATTGCGGCACTCGTTGGTCCACTCCCAGCCCATCGCCGGCAAGGCCGCGAGGGAGACCAGCAGGACAGCGATTGTCAGGATCGTCGGTCGGCGAAGGCTCACTGGGCACCTCCCTTCGTCGGCAGGAGGCTGGCGGGGAGATCGCTCACCTTGGCTTGCGGCACGGCCTTGGGTGCTTGGAAGGTGGGTTCCGCGCGGCGTTTCGCGACCTGGCTGGCGAGGGCCGGCAGAAGCTGCTTCACGGTGGGGGCGTCGACGAAGTTTCGAGACCGGTCCGCCGCCGGCAGGCCGGAGATCTCGACTCCTTCCGAGCCGACCAAGGCGACGCCCGGCTCTTCCTGCTTCCAGAAGCCGTCGCGGGTGAGCTGAGAATCGGCTCGCCGCCAAGCGCCGTCGGCGAAACCGATCAAAGGCCAGCCGTCGTTGTCGGTGAGGATCTCCTCGCCCGTTTCCGGATGGCGGCGGAGGTCGAGCTTGCCCTGGCTCCAGCCCACCAGCGGGCAAACGCCCTGGCCGTTACCGGCCACGAACAGAACGTGGCGGCCATCGAGGGCGAAGCGGGGAATGCCGTGGATGATGGTCTGATCGTCCTTCGTCTCGCCACCGCCGAAGCGCAGGGTGAGGCTTCCTCCGCGAGGGAAGTCACCTTTGAGCGTGCGCTCGACCTCGAAGGTGACGAAGGTGAAGGGGAAACCGTCCTTGGCCGTCACCGCCGTTTCCATGTGAACCACGGTGCCGGCGAAGATCAGCTCGGCTTGATCGATTTGTTCCCCGAGATCCTGCCGGATCAGGGTGGTGGCCTGGGTGGACGCTGCCAGGGCTATCAGGCCGAGCAGCACCAAGATCGAGACTTTTCGCATAAACCTTGCTCCTTTTCCACAAGGGACCGCGAGTGGTCAGTAAAAAAGAGATGAATCCATTAAGTTATGCGAAAAGCAGAATCAATTTAACTCAGGCCTCCTGAAATTTCTCATCGTGGTTGGGTTGGGGGAGCGATGGCGCACCGCAAGATGGCGGGAAGGAAGCCGATTTTGACGCGACTGTCGCTGGTAGCGGCCTCTAGTGGCCGACAAGATTTGGCCATGGGACCGGTTCGCAATCGTTGTCATCTCGACAGGGTCGTCGCTCGGCTGAAGGAGCGGGGCGGCGACTCCTCTCAGCTCCTCTCATCGGTGGGCATCAGCCACCGTGCGGCCCGCGTGGCCGACTTTCTACCTCTGGAACCGGTCCTCGAGCTCGAAGAGTCGATCGCCCTCGAGCTCGGCGACCCTCAGTTCGGACTCGATCTCGGCCTGAGCAGCTCGCCCGATGAGATGTCACTCCTCGGTTATCTGGCGATTCAGGCGCGCAGCCCGCGTTCGGCCTTCGAGACGTTGGCGCGCTATTTCTCGCTCCACCAGACGGCGTCGGAAATTCGAATCCTCAACGAAGGAGCCGTCACCCGTTTGGCTTATGACGTGAAGCCGCGCGGTCTGCTGGCCTATCGCCAGGATACGGACTGCATTCTGGGAATCGGGATCAAGCTTCTCCGCTTGCTCGGGGGACAGCCGGTCGAGGTGCAACTGCCCGGAGTCGGAGTCGAGCGTCCGGGGGAGTACGAGGATCGCATTCAGAGCCGGCTCAGCATGGGCCGGAGGATGGCCGCCATCGTCGTGCCGCGGGACTTCATGGATGCTGCGCTGCGCCCGAACGACTCGGCCCTGTTCGGCATTCTCGCCGACTATGCTCGGATCAAGATCGCGAGCTCCGAGCCGGATCCTTTCCTGGCGACGATTCGGCGTCACATCATCGATGAGCTGGAGAGCGGCAGCCCTGATCTGTCCCTCGAGTCCACGGCTCGAGCCCTCCACATGGGTGCCCGAACCCTGCAGCGAAAACTGCGAGCAGCGGGCACTTCCTACCGCCAGATCGTGGATCGCATTCGTCATGATCTCGCGATCGACTTTCTCCGCCAGCCCTCGGCGCAGGCCTCGGATGTCGCGTTGTCGCTCGGTTTCTCGGAACTCAGTGCCTTCGATCGAGCGTTTCGCCGCTGGACCCGTCAGTCCCCCTCCGAGTTCAGACGCCAGACGATTCGAGCCCTCTGACCGGCCTTCCTCGGTCGGAGAGGCGGCACTCGGCTCCAAGTGCCGAGTCGTCGTGGGGGAGGGGTCTGCCCGAAGCCGACCCGCCAGCACCTCTGGCGTCTTCGGTCGCAGATCTGGCGCGCGGGATCAAGAAATCGGCGCCCCGGGTCAGACGGACCGCTGGACGGTGCTGGTCAACTCCGGCTCAGAGAGATTCCCAACGTCTGAACAGGAGATTTGCGATGCGCCAGAACCTTCGAACAGCCTCGCTAGCCGCTCTGATCGTCTCCCTACTGATCGCGAGCCAGGCGGCGGTCGGCAAGGAAGTCGCCTTCGGGCCGCGAGAAGATCCCGAGGGAATCGAGGGCTATCTCGAGCGAGCCTTCCAGCAGGTTCGCCCGGACCAGCTTCCGACCGGCATCCTGCTCGAGCGAAGCGCTCCGCTCGCCGGTGATTTGATCCTGGCCTACGACGGCTCCGGCGAAGCACTTCCGCCCCTCGATCGAGAGACGTTTTCGACGGTTTACGGTGACTTGCGGCGAGCGGCCGGGGACCGGCTCCTCGAATCGTTGGCGGACCTCCACCGCAAGGCGCGGGGATGGCGCGAGCAGGTCCGAGCGACGCCTCTCGGTCTGGTCCTGGTCGACTATCAAACCCTCTCCAGTGCGCCCGGCGTCAGCTGGTCCGACGGCGTTTTGCAGGTTCCTTCGGGAGAGCTGGGGGAGACTCGCCGGTTCGTCGCCGTTCATGTCCTGGCGGACACCGTTTTCCAGTGGTCGCCGGATTTCGTGGTCCCGGCGGACCTCTTGGTCCTCAATGGCTTGGACGTGACCCAGCTCGAAGACCTGCGGGTTCAGATCGGTACAGCACCGGAGGTCGCCGTCGAGCTCGACCGGCCCTTCCGGCCGGCTTGGCTGCCCGATCGCGGAGGGGATCTTGAGGTTGCGGTGCGAGCCACCGTCGCCGGACGCTCGATTTCGACCCGCGGCACGGTTCGATACTTCGCTCCGCGGGAGATTCCGACCAATCCCCTGGCGCCACCACCGACCGCGCACGGCGTGCCGACCCAGACGCCGGTGCGCTGTGCGGCGGGAAGTTGGCCAGCCGAGGATGAGTCCGGGGTGCGCAACGTGCCCTTCTGGGACCTCGACGACCCGGTGGTCGGGCCGCCCTACTTCGCACCTTGGGACGAGGCCTTTCAGGGAACTTCCGGAATGTTCTCGGTACGCATTGTGCCGGCTCGCAGCGAGTCCGTAGCCCTGACCCTCGATGGACGCTGTGTCGTCTCGCTGATCAATCCCCTGGTCATCCTCGATGGCCTCGACGTGCTCAACACCCGGACCAACGACTCTCACCTCGCGGCCTTCGGGGGACTGTTCAAGAAGCTCCTCGAGATGGGCTTCGACCTCGTGATGGTGGACTACTTCAACGGCCGCGATTGGATTCAGCGCAACGGTCGAGCCTTTCGCCACCTGATGACGCACGAGCTCGAGAAGTGGGTCGACCCGGGCGTCCTCGAGCGGGATGGCGTGGCGGTTCTCGGGCGCAGCATGGGGACTCAGGTCATTCGTTGGGGTTTGCTCGAGGCGGAATCGATGGACCTCGATCACAACGCCAGCCTCTTTCTCAGCATCGACGGACCCTACTGGGGAGCCAACATCCCGATCGGCTTCCAGGTGCTGGCGGTGGATCAGGGGAGTTCCAACGAAGCTGCCGAGATGGCGCTGCAGTCGCTGGAGAGCCCGGCCCCCTCGCAGCTCTTGGTTCGCACCTTCCCTCGGGGAGCCGATCTCGAAGCCGATGGCTGGTACCGGCAGCGTCCGGAGTTCAACGCCTACCGGGCGCAGGTGGCGGCCCTCGGCGGGATGCCGCAACGGACCCGCAATGTCGCGACCGCCCAAGGTAGTGGACCTGGTACTCCGGTCATGCCATTCGACATCGGCCTGCGGCTGATGAGGGCTTTCGGCGTCGGCGGCTCCGGGCCCTTGATCGACGCCCGCTTCACCATGGATGTCTATGCCGATTCGCCGCTGTTCGGCAAGGTCTACCGCTTCGAAAGGTGTCTGCGCGTCGTTTGGGCCCCGGAGCTCTGTGACGAGGTGGAGAAGACCGTCGGCGGCTTGGGCCTCGACACCATCGCCGGCAGTGTCTTTCCGACGCTGGACCTGCTCGTCGCTGGCCTCGGACCCACCGTCGAGGCGGAGGGCATCGAGTTCTCGGTGCACTACTCGTCGGACCTTCCGGCCCACTCTCACATCACGCCTGCCAGCGCCTTTGGAGACGTGGTTTGGGACAACCGGACTTGGGAAAAGTGCAACACCCGTCACGCCTTCTCGACGCCCACCGTCGACTCCCTGATCCTCTCCGAAATGGTGGCCCTGCGTGCCGGCTACGAGCCGCCGGCGGCGCCCCTCTTTCAAACCGGTTGCGGCCTACCGGAGCCGAGCGAGAACTGCTTCCCGGGAGTTCTGTGGTTCGCCGATCCGGAGATGCCCGAGTTCTTGCGCCCGTGGGACAACGGCGCCGCTTGCTACGTCACTCCGGTGCCGGCGGGTGAGCAGGGCCGGGTCGTCGCGGGTCACTTCGTCGTCGCTCCGGAGCTCGAATGTTTCGATGGCGCCGATCCGATGGGCGCTCTCTGCCTGTTCACCTCGGTGCAGGCGCCTGGGGTCGATCAGGTGACGATCCCCTCGACGGGCATTCTCCATCTCGACATCATCGACCACGCCGGCCCCGAGGCTTGTCCCGCCAGAACCCGCTTTGTCGAGCTGATCGATGGGGGCCCTGGCCCGCTTCCTCTCGACAAGGTCGTCTGCGAGATCATCCCCCGCCCCGGGGTCTCCCTCGCGGAGCTTTCCCTGGTCGGGCAATCGGTGATGGCTCCGGCGGACTCCTGCTGCTCCGTCGGAAGCGTTCGGACCCTCGATGGCGAGCCCACCTGCTACCTCGGGACCTCGCCGCAGGGGACGCGTCCCTTCGAGCACAACGGCGCTTTTTTCTACGACGGCTGGGACTGACCCCGTCCCTGCGGCGCCCATTGCTTCCTTTCGAGGCGGGGCCGTGCGACTCGGCCTCTCCTCCAGATTTCACCGCCGCCGGCCCGGCGCCGGCGACAGCATGGAGAAACGGATGATCAAGATTCAAGATGGCTTGGACTCCGCAGTCAGGGCGGTACTCGCCTTGATCCTTGCGGTCCTCTTCCCCTGGATGGCTTTCGCCGGGGAGCGCTCTCCCGCCTTCGGAGCTCCGCAAGAGCCTGCCCCCGAAGCTCTCGCCGAGACCCTCGAGCGCGCCTTCTCGCGCCTCGAACCGAGCCAGGTCCCAACCGGCATCCTGCTTGAACGGGGAGCGGTCTGGGGCGGTGCCCAGGTGCAAGCGGCGACCCTCGGTGAGAGAACCGACGGTGCCGAGAAGCCGCTTTCCCGGGGCCAGGTCGAGCAGGCCTACTTCGATCTCTCTCGCGGTGCCCTGACGGCGGCGCTCCTTGCCCCCGAAGAAATCGCGTCGCGGGCCCGCTTCTGGCGTGAAGAGGCGAGAGCGATTCCCCTCAGCCTGGCGATCATCGACTACGACACGATGGCCGGCGATCTGCCACTGGGGGTCCATGACGGAGTTCTCGATCTGCCCGCCGGCCGCCTCGGGGAGACCCGGACTTTCGTCGCCGCCCAGGCGGTGGCGGAGAAGGTCTACGGCTGGTCGCCGCGCTTCGTCGTGCCTTCCGACTTGCTGCTACTGAATGGCCCAACGGCTGGTGATGTGGAAGAGGTTTGGGTGCGGATCGGGGATACCGCCGAGCGTCTCGTCGAGCTCGACCGCCCCTTTCGCGTCGCAGGGCTTCCGGATCGTTCCGGAAGCCTGGAGATCTCGGTGCGCGCTGTCTTGCGGGATCGCACCCTCACCGGCCGAGGCCTTGTTCCCTTCCACACGGTCGAGGGCGATCCCGGCAAGCCGCTGCCGCCGGTGCCCTGGGTGCCGCCGGGAGTACCTCCGGCAGCGCCGGTGCCGTGTGTTGCCGGGGAGTGGTTCGCCGAGAATCAAGACGGCAAGGAGCGGGTGCGGTTCGTCGACCTCACCCGTTCGGTGGTCGGAGCACCGTTCTTCGCGCCCTGGAACGAGCCGTTCCAGGCCTCCGCTGGTCGGGTGAACGTTCGGGTGATCCCGGCGCACCCTGGGGCGGTGCGTCAGGTCTCGGAGTCGACCTGCGAAGTCCAGCTCCGTCGTCCGGTGGTCCTGATCGACGGTATCGACATCTTCAACGAGCGCACTCAGGACACCATCCTCGAACTCTTCGGGGGCACCATCAAGATGATGCACGACGTGGGCTTGGACGTCATCACGGTGGACTACCAGAACGGTCGTGATTGGATGCAGCGCAACGGCCGCGCCATTCGACAGCTTCTGACTTCCGAGCTCGAGAATCTGGTGCATCCCGAGGCGCTGACTCCCGGATCGGTGGCGGTGATTGCTGGCAGTATGGGGACCCAGGTGGCGCGCTGGGCAATGATGGAAGCCGAGGGGATGGGATTGGAGCATCATGCCGGCCTGTTCATCAACCTCGACGGGCCCTACCGCGGGGCCAACATCCCCATCGGGTTCCAATACGCCGCGGTGGATTTCAAGGACTTCGTCGCCGATGCCGAGAAGTTCTTGGGAGCCCTCGAGAGTCCCGCTGCTTCCCAACTGATGCGGCGCACTTACCCTCGCGGCGCCAGCATCCAGTCGCCGGGCTGGTATATGCCGCGACCCGAGAATGCTGCCTTCTATGGCGCAGCGACGGCGATGGGAGAGCTACCGCTCTCGACCCGCAATGTCGCCGGCGCCAATGGCAGCGGCTTGGGGACTCCACAGTCGAGCCTGGGCCAGGATGTTCAGCTGCTGCTCGCCCAGGCCAGTCTGGCGGCCGGCCTGGTGGTCGTCGTCGACGGTGAGGTGGAAGTGCGTTCCGACGGCGCCGGTGCCGTCGCCTATCGGCGGCGGATCTGTAGTGAGATCTACGGTCTGATCACCTTTTGCGACGAGCTCAATCGACCGATTCCGGGATTGGGCTTCGATACCACTCCCGGGAGCACCCGCTTCACCACGCTGGACTTCTTGGAAGCGCTGAACGGCGCCGATTTGCCGGCAGGCCTCGACCCTACCTTCGAGTACGAGCTCGATCGCCATGCCTTCATCCCGACGAGCAGCGTGATCGGTCCGGTCCCCTGGGACAACTTCACCTGGGAGAAGTGCAACACGCCCCACGTCTTCCCGACACCGACCATGGTCTCTCTGGTGATCACGGAGCTCGAGGGTTTCTTCGGTGGCAGCGTGCCGCCGCGGGCGCCGCTCTTCCGCACCGGATGCGACGTCCCGGAGCCGAGCGAGAACTGCTTCCCGGGGGTGCTTTGGTTTGAAGATCCGGAGGAACCGGAGTTCTTGCGGCCGTGGGACAACGGTGCGGCCTGCTATGTCACGCCGGTGCCGGCCGGAGAGGAGGGTAGAGTCGTTGCGGGTCAGTTCACCGTCGCCGCGGAAGTCGAGTGCTTTGATGGTGCCGACCCGCTGGGCCCCGACTGCCTATTCACCGAGGTGCAGTCACCGGGCGTCGATCAGGTGACGATTCCCTCGATCGGCATTCTCCACATCGACATCATCGACCATGCCGGCCCCGGCGCCTGTCCTGTCCACACCCGCTTTATCGAGGTGATCGATGGCGGTCCCGGTCCACTGCCCCTCGACAAGGTCGTCTGCGAGATCTTGCCCCGCCCCGGAGTCTCCCTCGCCGATCTGTCCGTGGTTGGGCGTTCGGTGATGGCTCCCGCCGACTCCCACTGCGCCGTCGGCGTCGTCCGGACCCTCGACGGTGAGCCGGCTTGCTACCTCGGAACCTCGCCCGCGGGGACGCGTCCCTTCGAGCACAACGGCGCCTTCTTCTACGACGGCTGGGACTGATCCAGCAGGTCTCGGCTGTCGGTAGTGGGTGACCCTCCCGGCCTCCTAGGAGGCCGGGAGAGTCCGAAGGTGAGGGCTTGTCCGAGGCCGCGTGAGGTGTGGTTTCTCGCTTCTTCACCCAAGGAGTCGCCGCCAGCGCCCAAGGGACGCAGGCGATTGCTCTCGAAGCGCCTCTAGGTCAGCGGAACGACCTTGACCTTGTGCTCGCCGCGGGCGTCTTCGACGATGATCTCGTCGCCGAGCTCGAGGAGGCCGACCTGCGATGAGTAGGAGGCGGTGTAGTACGACACGATGAAGTAGACGACGCTCGGCACCACCTCCATCAGGCGGTAGTGGTTAGGCTTGCCGTCCACCGGCACGAAGAACATCTTCCACGGGGCATCGCCGTAGAAACCGCTGGCGAACAGGTTGAGGACGTTGGCGGGGCCGTCCCCGTAAGGACGCGAGTAAGCGCGATACACCAGGCCTTGGGCGGTGGCCAAGCGAGTCTGTTCCGCCTGCGCCGGTCGTTTGGTCTTGATGTTGTCGAAATCCGTGTAGTTTCCCATCCCTCTCTCCAGTAGCTGGACCATGGCGGACTGGCAGTGCTGCCAGCTTTCGAAGAGATGTGTCGAAAGGAAGTAAATTCATTTCATCCGAATCGTCAGGGGGCCGGCTCCAGTCTCTCGGTGTCCTTGGGTGCGCGCCGGCTCAGAAGGGCCAAGGGCCGAGGTAGGTACCGTCGAAGAAGACGTGCAGGGTTTGCAGCCTCGGGCTCAGCTCGACCGCTTGACCGTCGGCGAGGAAGCGTCCGACCTGATCCGTAGCCTCCAGGGTATGGCCGCCGAACTCCAGGCGACCGCCCTCGATCGTCAGGTCGAAGGGCCCGGTGGAGCTGCTGAAGGAGATCAGGCGGTCATCGCCGGTGACGGTGAGGGCGCGCGCCTCGAAGCTTTGCCCCGAGGCGAGAGGCCATTCCTCCTGCCAGCCCACCACGGCGAGGCGGAAGGGCCGGCCAGCCAGCGACACGTCCTGCTGCAGAAGCACCTGCTGCTCTGCCATCAGGGGGGCGACTTGGGAGGGATCCGGGTTGGAGCAAGCGACCGCCAGCAGCAGCGGTGCAATCCAGCAGAGTCGTCGCCTCATCAGAACATCTCCCCGTCGCTCGCGAAGGGCACCAGATCAAGGCTGACCTGCTGTTGGTTGTCGATGTCGGTGACCAGGAAGTCGAGGCAGTGCTTCTTGCCACACGACGGCGGCGGATCGAAACCGCAGCCGTCGTAGGTGGCGCGATGAAACCAGCGGGTGAACTCCGAGCGGCGCAGGTTGGGTCGCTCGAGTAGCCGACGCTGAGCCGGCGGCAGCCCGAAGAGATAGTTGATCTCCTGGGAAAGGATGATGGCGTTTTGGCCCCGGTGCTTCGGTTGATTGAAGTTCGGAATGTTGTTGCCGGGAAGCGCCAAGTAGGAGACCCGCCCTTGGCGGGCTTCGCTCACCAGCTCTTCGGCGGGGACATTGAAGCGTTGCTGCACGTCGTCGCTCGGCAGCTTGAAGTACTCGATCGTCCCGGGAGGAACCGAATAGGGAACTGGCGGTCCCTGACAGTTCACCAGGCGCATGCCCCGCACTTGGATCTCCTGGACCACCACCGCGCCCGGCCGCGGACGCGGCGGGACGAACCGCAGCATGTAGTCGAAACCGTCCGCCGCCTGGGCCGTCGGGCGCCCCCAGTCGCCGGTCGGATAGCCGGCCCGAGCGCTGGGAATCTTCATCGTTCCGGTGGCGAAACGCGGTTCGTGAATGATCAGCAGCCGCTGACCGCAGCCGCCGAGGATGAGACAGAGCAAGAGGATCGCGGGAAGGGCTCGCATGGCTCTCCTGAGGGTCGGTTTGAAGTCGCCGTTCCTACGGAACCGGGGGGGAGCTGGATGAAGCCGGAGGGAGCGCGCCAGCGGCGAGCGCCCGATCGATCTCCTGGTCCTGGACGAGGCCCTCGATCTGCTGGCGGAGCGGGCGCCGCAGCGGGCCCGCATGGTCGAGCTGCGCTTCTTCGCCGGCCTCAACAAGGAGGAGATCGCCTCCGTTTTGAACATCTCGCCGGCCACCGTCAGTCGCTGGTGGAAGCTGTCCCGGGTCTGGCTCTACAGCTTCGTGGTCGAAGGGCAGCGCCTTGAGCTCTGAGCGTTGGGAAAGTGCCGAGCATCTCTTCCTCGAGCTCGAGGAGCTGGCGGTCGACGAGCGCAGCCGGCGGCTGCAGGAGATCGGCCGAGGGGATCCGGCGATGGCCGCGGCCTTGACGCGCCTGCTGGCGGCAGCCGGTCGCTCGCAGGGTTTTCTCGAGAGTCCCGTCGAGCTGATGGCGGCTGGCGAGGCGCCCCCAGGCGACGATGAGAGCGAGCCAGCTCCCGACGACCGCCTCGGCCCCTATCGACTGCTTCACGAAGTCGGTCGCGGCGGCATGTCGGTGGTCTATGCGGCACACCGTGCCGACGCCAGCTACGAACAGCAGGTGGCAGTCAAGGTGATCCGGCGCGAGATCGCCTCGCCCGCCATCGAGCAACGCTTTCGCGCCGAGCGCCAGATTTTGGCCCGCCTCGAGCATCCCGGTATCGCTCGCATCATCGACGGCGGCAGCAGCGAGGACGGTCGCCTTTATGTCGTCCTCGAATGGGTCGAGGGAACCGCCCTCGACCTCTATTGCCACCAGCGCCGGTTGAGCGTCGAGCAGCGCCTGCGCCTGTTTCGCCGGGTGCTCGACGCCGTGGGTCACGCCCACCGCAACCTGGTGGTCCACCGTGACCTCAAGCCATCCAACATCCTGGTGACCGCCGAAGGCGAGCCCAAGCTACTCGATTTCGGCATTGCCAAGCTGCTCGATCCCGCTCAGTGGCCGCTGGCGCCGGACGAGACCGAAGCCTGGGTACGGCTGATGACGCCGCGCTACGCCAACCCCGAGCAGCGCCGGGGCGAAGCGGTGACCACCGGCAGCGATCTCTACTCCCTGGGAGTCTTGCTCCACGAGCTGCTCACCGGTCACTCTCCGGACCCCGGGGTCGCCGCGTCGACCCCGGCGCCGAGCTCACTCGTGATCGGCCGGGATGGTGCCGGCGCCGAGGAGGCGCGGCGGGTGGCGGAGGAGCGGGATACGTCTCCGGAAGGGCTGCGGCGTAGCCTGCGCGGCGATCTCGACGCCATCCTCGGGACCGCCTTGGCGGTCGATCCCGAGCAGCGCTATCGTTCCGTCGAGCTCCTCGACGAGGATTTGAGGCGGCATCTGGAGGGCTTCCCGGTGCGCGCCCGGCCCGACCGATGGACCTATCGCACCGGCCGCTTTCTGTCCCGCCATCGGCTGGCCGCCGGTCTGGTGGCGCTGCTGATGACGGTGGTCAGCGCTCTCGGAGTGACCAGCTGGCGCCAGAGCCTGCTCCTTGCCAGTGAGCGCGACGAAGCGCGCCTCGCCCAGCGTCGCGCCGAGCGCCTGGTGGGTTTCGTCCAGGAAGTCTTCCAGGTGGCCGTCGAAGGCGAGGCGCTCACCCTCCGCCAGGCCGTCGAGCGCAGCGCCCGTAGCCTCGAGGGCAAGCTCGTCGATCAGCCGGGCGATCGCGCCGAGCTGCTCGAGATCACCGGCAACATCTACCGCGACCTCGGCATCTACGACCTCGCCGAGGTGCAGCTCGAAGAGGCCCTGCAGATTCGCCGCGGCCTCGACGGTGGCGACAGTCTGGCGGTGGCCTCCTTGCTCGGTACGCTGGGCACCGTGGCGGGCTGGCAGAACCGCCTCGACGCCGGCGAGACGCGGATCCGAGAGGGGCTGTCGATCGTCGCCGCCAGCCCGCGAGCCGAGGACCGCGATGTCGCCGTGCTGCTGACGGATCTGGTCTCGCTGCTCTGCCTCAAGGGGGACTTCCAGCGGGCCGACGAGCCTTCGGAGGAGGCCCTCGAGCTGGCTCGCGCCGCCTTCGAGGATGGCGAGTCCGACAAGGCCCGCGCCTTCGCCGGGCGGGCTCGGGTGTTGACGTCCACGGGCCGCAATAGCGCGGCGATTCCGCTCTATCGGGAAGCCGTCCGCCTGCACCGCCTCGCCTATGGCCCCGACCACCCCGAGCGGGTCGCCCTGCTCAACAATCTCGGACTCGCCTATCGCCAGGAAGGGCAGATCCGGGATGCCCTCGAGCTGCTGGGACAGGCGGTGGTCCTACAACGGCGGCTGCGTGGAGCCGACAATCCGGGCTTGGCCGCTCCCCTCAAAAACCTCGGGGACCTCCAACTCGCCGCCGGCGAGCTCGCCGCGGCCGAGGAAAGCTACCGGGCGAGTTCCGCGATCATGGAGCAGGCCTTCTCGCCGGCTCACTTTGCCGTCTGGGTCAATCGCGCCGGCATCGCTTCTGTGCGGCTACGCCAGGGACGGGCGGAGGCCGGTGAGGCGCTGCTCAGGGACTGGCTCGAGCAGTGGGGAAGCCGTCTCGAGAGCCCGTATCTGCGGGGGCTGGGGGAGAGCGTTCTCGGAGAATGCCTGACCGCCCAGGGGCGCTACGCCGAAGCCGAGCCGCTGTTGACCCGCAGCTACCGGGCGATCCGCGACCACCAGGGCCCCGACTCCGCCAAGACGGCCCTCGCCCGCGACCGCTGGAAAGCTCTCTACCGCGCCTGGGGGCGCCCGCAGCCCGACCTCACCGACTCCTAGCGCGACCTCTTTCGTGCCCGGACGATCGCTCGCCGGGTCGGCCGCGCCAGCCCATCGGCGAGAAATTTCACCTCCGATGCTTCGGAAATCTCGCCGTTCTCGCGTAACGGGGAAATTTCGCATCAAAGCTTCCGAGGAAGGCTTTCATCGCCTGCTCCGGAAGCGCGGCCCGGAGGAGAAATCGCATGCTCTGGAAGCGTCTGTCCCCCTACAGCCTGACTCTGCATGGACTGCTGCTGGCCCTGGCCGGTGCCACCGTCTTCCTGACCCTCGAAGTACGGCAGCTTCGGCAAGCGGCAATCGAGGGCGCCCTACCCTCATCGCTGGTGGCTGGTCAGGTGTTCGAGCCCTTTGCGGCCCTCGACCTCGACGGCCAGGAGCTCGAGGTCGAGCTCGCCGGTAGTGATCGCCTGCTGTTTTTCTTCACCACCACCTGTCCGTCGTGCCAGGAGAACCAGCAGCGTTGGCAGGCCCTTCACCACGAGGTCGGGGCCATCGCCGAGACCCTTGGTGTCAGCTTCGACCCGGTCGAGCCGACCCGCGCCTACGGTGAGGAGCAGCAGCTCGCCTATCCCATCGTCAGCCTGCGCGACCCGGGGATCTTCGCGGCGGACAACCAGCTTTCGGCGGTCCCCTTCACGGTGCTTCTATCCGCCGACGGCCGGGTTCGGGACTCCTGGCTCGGCACTCTTTCGGAGCAGGATCTCGACGAGATCCGCAGCTCCCTTTCCGCCATCGGCGCCTGAGCCGGTGCCTCTTCCACCCAACCAAGGAGTGATGCCATGAAGAAACTCGTCAAGTCGATCTTTCCCCTCGCGCTGGTCGCCGTGGTGGCTCTCGGCGCCATGACTCTGCTTTCGGAGCCAGCCGAAGCGCGCTTCCATTCGACTTGCCCGCTCGGCTACTGCCCAAACCTCAACGGCTGGACCTTCGATGGCTGCTGCACGATCTACAACCCGGCCCTCAGCACTCTGGAGATTTGCGCCCGCTACAAGTACACCAGCCCCTCCGGATTTACTTCGTTCTGTTACCGCGACTGTCTGGACGTCTAGGGACGCGACACCCGCGGGCTCACCACCCTCGGGGGCTTCGGCTCCTCGGGGTGGTGAGTGCGTGTGGTGGAGAATTGCCTGGTCGACGACCGCGCCGCAGTCGACCCCTCGCTTAGCTCACAGGAGAGGAGCTCAAGAATGAACCGCAAGCTGCTGCCCGAAGTGTTCATCCTCGGTCTCGCCGTGACCGCCCTGATCGCCGTCGCCCCGCGCACCGGTGGCGTTGGACTCGGCCCCGGTGGTCCCGAAGCCGGCCAGTGGATTTTCCTCGGTCACCCCGGTTGCGGCACCAACTCCGTCTGCGTCGACTGGCTGACCTGGGAAGGCAAGACCACCCACACCTGCTGCCTCGACATCAAGCTCCAGGGCAGCCGGGACTTCTACGACTGCGCCGACTTCCGGGCCCCCCACGGTGCCGGCGCCAGCAGCCAGCACGTCGCCGAGCCCTGAGGGCAGGGGCGGGGCGGGTAGGGCTGAAGTGCGGGGCGCAAGGCACCGGGCGGAAGGGTGTGTGATGTGCAGACCGGAATCTGCAGAGAAACTGCTTCCGGCGACCGGGATGATGGCGTGCTGCTCTTCGAGGTTGGAGAGCCGCGACGCTGGGAGCCCTGCCCGAGCCGGAAGGGAGCCGGCCCGGGCCTCACCAAAGGCCTCCCTAGTGCGAGTGGCCTTGCTCGCCGAGGTACGAAGTCTTGAGTGCGGCAATCAGCTCGCGCAGCTTCGCGACTTCGGCCAGGTCGGTGGTCTGCTTCGCCTTCATGGCGTGCACCATCATGCGGTGCAGAATGCTGAGCTCGTGGACGTACTTCTTGTACTCGTCACCCACCGAAGTCGCCGGCGGCTTGATGCGCTGGGCCATGAAGTAGTAGGTCACCACCTCCGTGAGCTTGTCGGCGTGGTCCTCCTTGTTCTCCACCCAACGCACCAGCTGATTCCAGTTCGGCGTCTCCTCGGCCGAAAGGCGGATGATCTCCTTCATCGACTTCTCGATGGTGGTGACATCCTCCTCCATGATCACGAAGCGGGTCTCGTCGCCGTAGATGCCACAGGGCACCTGGCAATGGGCGAGCACGCTCGGCGCCGCCAGCAGAGCGACGGCCAGAGCAACGGCGAAAGCGGTCCAGCGAAGGGAGCTGCGGGTCATCAGGGACTCCTCCAAGGGTCGAGAAAACGGCCAAGTCCAAAGAAACTCGAACGGGCCCACCGGCCACCGCAAGCGACCCGGACCCGACAGCGAAAGCGTTCGGCAGGCATTCTCTCATCGTGGTGCGCTCGGGGGGTGGAACAGGGCAGACCAGAAGCGGCCTCCGCAGGCCAGTCAAACTCCACCAGGCCCTCGCCCGGCCATCGAACGACCCGCTAGCCGGCGAGTTTGGGATGAGGGGGCATTCGCCGGTTTCCGCGAACCACCGGTCTCCCGCCAGCGAGTCCAGCCCTCGGATTGCGCCCAGAGGCACACATCGCCTAAAATCCCCGAGCCGCGGCCGGCCTCCGGGCTCGCCGCGCGCTCCCACTCAGGGCCACTGTAGCTCAGGGGTAGAGCAGCTGATTCGTAATCAGCAGGTCAGCGGTTCAAATCCGCTCAGTGGCTCCACTGCATCCTCATTGCTTCCACTTCTCACAGGTTTTTGTTTTGTGACCGGTGCCGAACGAGTCGTGAAACGACTCCTATCGGGAAAGCCGGGACCCGTAAAGCCCCGGGCCTTCAGACCTCAAGGCGTTGAACCCATTGCACTTAGGTAAGAGGGTGGCACCTCTCCCGCCGACACCTCTCCCCACTTAGGTAAGAGGGTGGCACCTTAGGCAAGTGGGCACTGGAAAACGGTCACCACCATCTTCGGTTCAAGTCAGTCCTGTAGTCCTGTCTGGACATTCTAGAACCTGCCGCAGACCTCCCGGTGGCACTCATGCACCTAGCTGGGTAGCCCAGCGACATTCGAGGGATCAGGGTCTACTCGCTGTGCATGGGATTTCCGATCTCGCCAGGACGGCAGAAATTTGCCGCTTCCTGCCTAAGCCAGCTTTGGGACGCTCCAGCAAAGTAGCCCACTCCTGTCCTGCCGTCGGAGCAAGCGATCCTCGTCCATCCGGTATCCGAGTTGTGTGCAAACCCGACTACGCTGGCAGCACCAGCAGCTACGGCAGTGCAGAGGGTGATCGCGAGAACGAGTAAGCCGATCTTGAGAGTGCGAGAAGTCATCGGTAGGTGCCTCCTTTGCGGCCCTCCGAAACCCTCCTCGAAGGACCAGCTTGAAATTTTGTCGAAACAATGAATATTCGAAAAATTTATCATTTGCTCTAGGGCTGGGCAAGCCCATATCGATTCCGTCCGTCCATCCATAGTGGAGAGTCGGGAGGGGAAAATCCCACGTCGCCAAGGAACTCAGATCCGAGAACCTCAACCTCCGGCGCTACCTCCACGCTTGGCCCCAAACCGCGATAGGTTCGGTCGCAATGACAAGCGTCCGGACTGCGGGGACGGCCCGCACCGCCTTCGGCTCGAGCCGATCTCGCCGGCTGTCGCTGCTGGCGGCTCTCTACGTTTCGCAGGCGATTCCACTGGGGTTCTTCATCGAGGGCGTTCCCGCGATCGGTCGAGATCTCGGTTTGTCGCTGCGCGATATCGGCCTGATCCAAGCGCTCGCCGCGCCGTTCATGTTCAAGTTCCTCTGGGCGCCGGTGGTCGATGGCTGGGGGGCGAAGCGCTGGGGTCACTATCGAAGCTGGATTCTGCCGCTGCAGACTCTGGCGGTGTTGGCGATCACCGCCATCGCCTGGCTCGACCCGAGCCGTCAGCTCGGCCTGCTGCTCACCCTCGCCGGCCTGTTCATGCTGCTCGCAGCGACCCAGGACATTGCCTCGGACGGCCTCGCCGTCCGGATTCTCGGTCGCTCGGAACGGGGTCTGGGCAACGGCGTTCAGGTCAGCGGCTTCTACCTCGGCCAAGTGATCGGTGGGGGCATGATCCTGCTCGTTTACTCCCAGTTCGGCTGGCGGGCGGCTCTCCTGGCCATGGCCGGAATGCTCGCCGTTCCGCTCTTCAATGTGGCGACGTTTCGCGAGCCGGAGGCCCAGGACAAGGCGCCCGGCGTCGACTTCCGATCGCTGGGCCGTTTTTTCAAGCGGCCGGGGATTCTTCCCTGGGTGATCGTGCTCCTCTTCTTTCGCAGTGGCGATGCCATGGCTCTGACCATGGCCAAGCCTATGCTCGTCGATCTGGGCCTGAGCCTGGGCCAGATCGGCCTGATCGTCGGTGTCGGGAACTCGACCGCGGCGGTTCTTGGGGCCCTGGCCGGCGGGGCCGCCATCGAGCGCGTCGGCCGCAAGCGCTCGCTGGTTCTGTTCTCAGCGTTCCAGGGCCTGGCCGTTCTCGCTTTCGCCTTGCCGGCCGTTGGCTACTCGAGTTTGCCCTTGATCTGGGCGATCTCGGCGACCGCCGCTTTCGCCGGCGGCATGGCGACGGCGGCGCTCTATACCCAGATGATGGATCGCGCCTCGACCCGCTTCGGAGGCACGGACTTCACCCTCCAGCAGTCTCTCGCGGTGGTGGGGCCGCTGGTGGGTGCGAGCGTGAGCGGCCTCGTGGCCCAGGCCCTCGGCTACGGGCCGCATTTCGGGATCTGCGCCGCGATCAGCTTGGGTATGGCGCTGTTCGTGGCGGTGGCGCTGCGGGATCTCTCCGAGGAGAGCGTGGCGCCGGAGTAGGGGAGCGCGGGCGGGCGCTTTGCAAAGCTGAAAGCGGGGCGAGCTACCATTACGATGGCGGTATCTGCAAGCGGCCGCGTCTCTCTCGAGCCTTGGCTCGGGGAGCGATAACGCGCGGGGTCTACGGCCAAGACGGCCAAGGCCTCCCCAATCGCCGCCCGACGCCGCCGTGGACTGGCACGACGCTTCTTCGAGAAGGTCGGCGACTTCGGAGGCCACTCTTGGTAAGACTCACTGCTCTACTCGTCATCGCTTGCTGCCTTTCTTCGACGGCATTCGACCTTTCAGCGGATCCAACGAAGGCTGAGACCGGATGGCCGCAGTGGCGCGGCCCTCTGGCGACCGGCGTAGCGCCGCATGCCAACCCGCCCCTGGAGTGGAGTGAGGAAAAGAACTTGCGCTGGAAGGTCGCGTTGCCGGGCAAGGGGCATTCGACCCCGGTGATCTGGGGTGATCGGCTGTTCGTGACCGCCGCCGTCCCCTACGGCGAGCCGGTCGAGCCGGTGGCGGCGCACCGGCCAGGCGCGCACGACAACCTCGAGGTCACTCGGCGCTTCGAGTTCGTGGTGATGGCGATCGCTCGGGATGATGGACGGGTTCTCTGGCGGCGCACCGTGAAGCGGGCGCTGCCGCACGAGATGGGCCACGTCACGGCGAGTCTGGCGTCGGCCTCTCCTTCGACCGACGGTCAGCGCGTTTTCGCGTTCTTCGGTTCCTACGGCCTCTATGCCCTGTCGGTCGATGGCGAGCTGGAGTGGAAGGCCGATTTCGGTCCCATGCACACCAAGCACGGTCACGGCGAGGGCAGCTCGCCAGCCCTCCACGGGGATTCGTTGATCGTCAACTGGGACCACGAAGAGGGTTCCTTCGTGGCGGCGCTCGACAAGAAAACCGGCAAGATCCGGTGGCGAGTCGAGCGCGACGAGGTCACCTCGTGGGCCACGCCGATCGTCGTCGAGCACGAGGGAACGAAGCAGGTGATCGTTCCCGGTACCAAGCGCTTGCGCGCCTACGATCTGGCGACCGGCAAGGTGATTTGGGAGTGCGCCGGTCTGTCCGCCAACATCGTGGCCTCGCCGGTGGCCGACCAGGGCATGGTCTACGCCGCCAGCAGCTATGACACCCGCGCGCTGCTCGCGATCCGCCTGGCGGGAGCCAAAGGCGACATCACGAACACTGAGAACGTCGCCTGGAGACGCTCCCGGAGCACCCCCTACGTGCCGTCGCTTCTGCTGTCGAGAGGAGCCCTCTACTACCTGGGCCACTACCAGGGGATTCTGTCGCGGCTCGACGCCCGCACCGGCGCAGACCAGCCCGGCACCTTCCGCCTGCCCTCGATCGGCAACGTTTACGCCTCGCCGGTCTCGGCCTCCGGCCGGGTCTACATCACCGACCGCAGCGGCACGACCGTGGTGCTCAGCGACGACGAAAAGCCACGAGTCTTGGCGATCAACGAGCTCGATGGGACCTTCAGCGCCTCGGCCGCGCTCGCCGATGGCGAGATCTACCTGCGGTCGGAAGACGCTCTCTATTGCCTCGTCGAAGAGGCGCCCCGAGATCTGCGGCCGGAGGGCGACGCCGAGGCCAACCCCAGCCGGTAGAGGAGCTTCTAGATAGGTGCCACCCACCTATCTAAGTGGCTTATTATCAGCGCCTTAGATCTGCGCCATTAGCCCTTTCGGGCTATCCGACATCATCTATGCG